>JAUYGE010000184.1 GCA_030690705.1 Dehalococcoidia bacterium
CAGCTCAAAGCGAATTCACTGATAAGGATAAGGAGCAGTAGTCCAAGGACCAGGCTGGCGATGACATTCCGTCGCAGCATCAGGTCAAAGCCGCCGATCACCAGTCCGAATATGAGGTAGCGTGACAGCAGCAGTCGGTCGCTCAATCCCGAAAGTAAGATGTCTCTCCCGAGGAGAACGGTGAGCACCATAAAGAGGAGCAGGATTAAGCTGCGCCGCAGTGAGAAATCTCGTCGGAGACAGCTGTAGAAATGCCCCGCCGCCAACCCCGGGATGCCCACCACTGCCAGGATAGGGTCTCTGATGGCCCAGGCGACCGCGGCTATCGAGACGCTTACGGCCAGATAGGCAAGAAGGCGGAAGTGAAACGAATAGCTCTGCATTTCAAAGTACCGGTGCTGACTTAGCCCCCAAGAATCGAGAGGCGGCCATCTCGCTAATTCCTGCTTCCAAACCGCCCCTGGTGCAGTTGACTATGTCGATGTTATTCCCTGCTAATCTGGAACTGAACTCCTCAGGTCTCTCATCTGCTGCAAATCCTTCCAGGAGCACCAGCAATTCCCTGCCCATCGCCGCTATCTGTGATAAGGCTGGGACCAGGTCGACTTCTTTTGCCGATACAATAGCGACAATGACCTGTCCGGGCTCCGTTGCCAGCGCCGGCTCCCAACCGGCGTCAGGCGCTATCTCCAACTGTGCCAGGTAGTCCATGGCCTCCTGCCAGCTGGCATGGTACAGGGCCCTTTCGCCGGCGATGATGTTTATTGGCCGCCCTAAGTCGGCGGAAAACCTGGCCAGACTGGCGGCAATCCGAATGCTGTATTCCAGGGTTGTTTCCTTATCGCTGCCAAACTCGCGTCGGGTATCAAGAACCACCGTTATAGCACCCTGGCGATATTGCTCAAACTCCTTGAGCATAAACTGGCCCAGCCGGGCTGTATTGCGCCAGTGGATGTGTTTCAGGGGGTCGCCATAGCGATATTCTCTCGACCCGTACAACTCTTCGGCGGTACTCGACTTAATCGCCTGTCTCCACTCCGTCCAAACAGCATCGGCCGCCGGCTGCCCTTCCAACGGGTAGTAAGCGGGATAAACGGTCAGGTTGAGCGGTAATTCAAAAGAGCGTTTCCTCCTCATTAATCCCAGAGGGTCGCTAGTTTGAAGGATGATGGCCGCTGACGGATAGTACCCTCGCTTGTAGCAGGCAACCTCATAGTAGAAGGTGGTGCTTGATTTTGGTTCAAGTGTAGGGATGAGGAAGTTTCGAAGGCGTTTCTCCGGCGAAGCAAACGGGCAGTGTTCGAGCACTTTGACAAAATGTGTGGCAAGCCGCCCCGGGTTACCGACTGTCAGCGTGACTTCGATGACTTCGTCTTCGAGCGGACCACTGAGCTGAGTCTGAGTTGATTTGGGCAGGAGTATCTGCCGCTCCACATTTAAGGACTTAAGACCGAACCCCGTGATTACCGCTGAAAACACCAGCAGGCTCCAGATGAAGGCGTCAATCAGGTATATCCAGCCGATTTGCGTCTGACTGGCGAGAAAATAGACGAAGACGCCGGCAGCGACGAAAACATAGCCCGCTTTAGTCATTGCCTCTCATAGTGGAACAGGGATGGAGCTAAGAATTGATTCCAGAGACTTTGTGGAAGCGTCGTGGGCTGAAGAGCGCGGGACAATACGGTGGCGCAGGACGGGGAGGGCCACTTTCTTGATATCGTCAGGGGTAACAAAACTCCTGTCTTCCATTGCGGCTTCGGCCTGAGCTGCTCGTTGGAGAAAGACGGCGCCGCGGGGGCTGACACCCACGACAATCTCTTTGTTAACTCTTGTCTCTGCAACAATGCTGGCTATGTACTCTTTTACCGGGCGGGCCACCTGAATCAGACTTATCTGTTCCTGCATCTCCACAATTTCTGTCGAAGTAAGTACCGGCTTGAGACTGCTCTCCCCATGTTCGTGTTTGTCCAGAATTTCTACTTGCTGCTCCAGATCAGGATAGCCAATACCCAGGGAGAGCAGAAACCTGTCCAGCTGACTTTGCGGTAACGGGAAAACCCCGTGCGCTTCCGAAAGATTGCGGGTGGCGATAACAAAGAAAGGCCTGGGGAGTGGGTGAGACACTCCATCGAAGGTGACAAATCCCTCGCCCATCGCTTCAAGGAGTGCGGACTGAGTGCGGGGGCTGGAGCGGTTGATCTCGTCCGCCAGGACGATATTGGCAAAAATCGGACCGGGCATAAATTTGAAGCTGCCTTCGTTCGGGTAATAGATTGACGACCCGGTGATGTCAGTTGGCAGCAGGTCAGGAGTGAATTGAATGCGGTTGAAGGTGGTCTGCAGCGACTGCGCCAGAGCCTTTGCCAAGAGTGTCTTGCCTACACCCGGGAAGTCGTCAAGCAGGACATGCCCTTGACATAACAGTCCCATAAGGCAAAGTCGGATTACTCTGGTGTCTGCGACTACGACGGAACGGACATTCTCAACAACCGCCCGGGCCCGGCGGACGAATTCTTTGCTCATCTGGCTATTTCCTCTCATGCCTTTCCGTTATTATTAGTATATTATACCTTGCTTGAATGAGATGTAGAACACCGGATGAAGTCACATGCTACACTTGTACAGTCTTAACTTCTGGACAACAAGGTTTTACAAGTGGAAGGGAAAGAGAAATGAGTAAGCCGGTGGAAAGCAAGGGTGGTCTTCACCCGTTCTTCAGCAGCGGCCTGCTCCTGATTGCCTCACAGGTTCTCTCCTTCTATCTGGCCTTCCGCGAGAGGGAATTGCTGGAAAGCAGCCAGATAACTCTGCCGGAGACCTCACTGGGGCTGCCGCTCGCCTACTTCTTCGGGGCGGTGGCCCTGGTCGGCCTCATCCTCTTCCTGTTGCCCCTGGCGGCGATCAGGACGGTACTGAAAATGGTGTTCCTCTTCCTCTTCGTCTGGGGAGTCTTCATTTGTCTGGCATTCTTGCTTCCTGTGCCCTGGGCTGTCGGAGTGTCTGTGATTGCGGTCGCGCTCTACCGGTTCAAGCCCAGGATTTGGCTGCACAATCTGCTCATGGTTGTTACCCTGGCCAGCGTGGGGGCTGTCTTCGGAGTGCTCTTTTCGCCGCTGACGGCCATCCTGTTCATGCTTGTCATCTCAGTCTATGACATTGTGGCCGTGCGTTTCGGCTTCATGATGTGGATGGTGAAGAGGATGGCCGTGTCTGATACGTTGCCGGTCTTTGTCATTCCCAGAACAGTGCCGGGATGGAAGCAGGACATGAAGGAAGTACGGCTCTTTGAGGACCGTTCGGAAAGGGAATTCTCGGTGCTTGGTGGTGGTGATGTTGGGTTCCCACTCCTGCTGGTGGTCTCGGTATTCTTTGCCGATGGGTTCGCTCGCTCCCTGATTGTGGCCGGTTTCGCACTTCTCGGTCTGGCTGGCGCGTATCTGGTACACGACAAACTACTCAAGGGCAGACCGACACCAGCGTTACCACCAATCTCAATCTTATGCATTGTCGGGTTCGCGATCGCACGTCTTATTGCCTGACCGGCGTGTGATCTGCCAGCGAGCCTGGCGAAGTGAGGGGACTGCGCAGGCGAAATCAGTTCTCGCCGGGATAGGCGCTCTTCAAGTGATGCCGGATGTACCTGGGGTATAATGGTCGTGAGCAGCCATGGCATGGCGAGAAAAAAGAGCGGAAGTTGGCAGAAGTTATGGGCAAGCTTCGTATCGTCTCGCGGAGCGGCAGGCAATTCGCTGACCGGACGGAAGCGGGAAGGCTTCTGGCAGACGAACTGCGTGAGCTTCGCGGTCAGAACCCGGTGGTGCTGGGTATACCGCGTGGGGGTGTGGTGGTGGCTCGCGAACTGGCACGAGCGCTGGAGGGCGAAATGGACATAGTAATCTCGCGGAAGCTTCTCTCTCCAGGTCACCCGGAGTTGGCCATGGGCTCGGTTTCGGAGAACGGACGGGTTTTCTTGAACGAAACGGTGCTGCTCGACCTGGGTGTCGATGTGCAGGATGTTGAGAGAGAGAAAGAGCGGCAGCTGAATGAGATCCGGCGCCGGAGTGAGATATTCCGGCGAGTTTATCCTCGGGTGCCCCTCGAAGGCAGAGTGGTCATCGTCACCGACGATGGAGTAGCCACCGGTGCTACAGCTATGGTGGCGCTCTGGGCGGTCCGGCAGGAGCACCCGGCAAGGCTGGTAGCGGCGATGCCTGTCGGGTCGGAGGACTCGGTGGTGCAGTTGGCGCGGGAGGCGGATGAAACGGTGTGCCTGCGGGTCCCCCCGCAATTCTACGCGGTGGGGCAGTTCTACAGCCGCTTTGAGCAGCTGGAGGATGAGGATGTCCTTCAGATACTGAGTGAGGAAGGGGAGAAGAAGGAGACACTGAAGTCGAAGCGGGAGTAAGTGGTTTGAGGCGGCGGGGGTGTGTGGAACTTCTCCATGGCATAAGAGATGGAAACGGAGCCGGGCACCCTCGATAAGGTGGTGGAGTTGGCCCGGGACTGGTTTCTCAAGTAACTGGACCGGCATGGGCCAAACAAAGAGGGTGACCGGTGCTGACAGTCACACGAGCTTATCGAGCCGGTCACTGTCATCTTGGGTCAGCTTCCAGGTTGCAGCCGCCATATTGGCTGACAGTTGGTCGATACTCATAACCCCTGCGATAACTGAACCTAACCACTTGTGGGAAAGCAGCCAGGCTATGGCAAGCTCCCCGACGGTATGCCCCCGCTCCCTGGCAAAGGCTTCCAGTTTGGCAAGCTTATCGAAGTTGGCATCGGTCAGGCTATCGGCATAGATAGCGGGCGGGTTTGCCAGGCGCGTGTTTGCTGGTATCTGCTGACCGCGGCGGTACTTGCCGGTAAGGAAACCGCCGGCAAGAGGTCCCCAGGGTATCAGGCCGACACCGTGGGCCTCGCAGCAGGGGACTACCTCTCGCTCCACGTTGCGATCAAGCAGGTTGTATCTCGATTGCACTACGATGAATGATTCCAGGTGATGGGCTCGGGAGGTCGCCAGTGCGTCGGCGAGCGTCCATCCGGCAAAGTTGGAGCATCCGATATAGCGTACCTTGCCGGTCCTGACCAGGTCGTCCATGGCGCGCAGGGTTTCCTGAATTGGAGTTTGCTGGTCGGGATGGTGAAAATAGTAAAGGTCAATGTAATCAGTATTGAGCCGCCTCAAACTGGCCTCCACCGCCCTCATCACGTAGCCGCGCGAGCCACCTTGCTGGTTGGGAGGAACGCTCCTCGGGTTGCCAAACTTGGTGGCGATTATGACCTGAGAGCGTTTCCCCTTGACCGCTTTACCTACCAGTTCCTCAGACCGCCCTTGAGTGTATACGTCGGCAGTGTCAAGGAAATTGATGCCTGTCTCCAGTGCATGGTTAATGATGCCGATAGATGTCTGCTCGTCAGCCCGTTCCCCGAAGTTGTTGCCTCCCAGGCCAATCTGCGAGACCTTGAGTCCTGAGTTTCCCAGCCTGCGGTACTCCATGAGGCTCCTCCCTTCAACGTCGGTTGTTGTTCGGTCCTGGCGGTCTCCGTGCATCATACAACAGTTCGCGGGAGCAGCCAAGATGCACGCTATCCGGGGCTTGGTAGAGGGATATAAGGTTTCGCCTTCTCCGAACGCTGGTATAATATCCGGGCAGCCATGACACGTCGGGGAAGGACGGTACTTGAGAGCATCTATTGAAACGGGCAACATGCGTTGGAATGCCGTTCTGCTGGTGGGGCCGACCGGTTCAGGCAAAACTCCGCTCGGGCAGTTGTTGGAAGATGGAGGGCTGTGGGGCAGGCGGTGTCTGCACTTCGATTTCGGGGAGGCTTTGCGCGTCTCTGCTGGCCGGCGGACTGGACCGCTGACGATCGGCGAGCGCGAGGTGGTTGAGACATCGCTGAAATCTGGCAGGCTGCTGGAGGACGAGCATTTCTCAATCGCGGAGAAGCTGCTGGTCGATTACTTGACTTGCCGGAGAGCGAGTCAGGACACCATGATTGTACTCAATGGTTTACCGCGGCACGTTGGTCAGGCTAAGGGCATAGAGCGAATAGTAGGTGTGCAAACGCTGGTGAGTCTCGAGTGCGGACCTGAGGTGGTGTGGGAGAGGATTCGGACCAATGCCGGCGGCGATCGGAGTGGCCGTGGGGATGAGACGCTGGAAGCGGTCAGCCGGCGTCTAGAAACGTTCAGGATGAGGACGGCGCTGCTGCTTGAGCACTACCGCTGCCTGGAGGTACCCGTGCTGTCTTTGGAAGTGGGCGCGAAGTCCACAGCTCAGGAACTGCGCAGGCAGCTCGATGCCAGATGGCCGGTGAGGCCGCGATAGCCCCGGCGCTGGCAGCAACTCCGGCCTCAGTCAGGCGAAGGTGGTGAACTTCTCTTTCTTGGCCTTGCAGACGGGGCATTCATCAGGTATGTCTCCCTCGTAGGTCCAGCCGCAGACGCCGCATACTTGAATCGGGCCGAGAGGGGCATCGCGTTTGGTAGAATCGAGAGCCGCCTTAGCTTTCTGGAACAGCGCGGCGTGGGTCTTCTCACCTGAGAGAGCGTAGTGGAAGCTTTGCTGCGCGCTCTTCTCTCCCTGGAATTTGGCGGTCTCGAGAAACGTGGGATACATTTTAGTGATTTCGTACGTTTCGCCGTTGATGCCGCCCTGGAGGTTTTGGGAGGTGGTGCCGAGACCGAATACCGCCATTGACGCACACAATGAGTCGCCAAGCTGGCTGCCTAACTCGCGAAAGTGTCCGGTTGCGTGAACGATTTCGGCTGAGGAGATGGCGCGGAATAACCGGGCTATGTTGGGAAAGCCTTCCCGCTGGGCCACGTCTGCCCAGATCTTGTACCGCATGTGAGCCATGGACTCTCCACCGTGGGCGTTGCGCAGGTTGCCCTCTGTTATTGCATGCATCTCTAACTCCTCTTGCGCGGTGAGTTGAAATCCTTCCCGCGGATGCTATGACTCTAGCACACCAGGGGATGACGGTTCAATGCGTAGTCGTACGTATTTGTCATCCGCCAGGCCTACGTATTCCCGGGTGAGGGCGCACCCTTTTGGGCCACAATGCCGGCGATGGCTTTCCGCCCTTCGACGATGCCTTCACGGTAGCGGAGGCATCTGAAGTCGCCGAACAGGCGAAGTAGCTCGTTGTGTTTGAGGAGGTGGGCCGGGTTTCTCGGTCTGCCGAATTGGACCTGGTCGACGATGAATGTCTCATAGACTACCACTCCGCCCGCTTTGAGCCCGTCCTTGATTTGAGGAATGAGGGAGCGCTGAAGGTAGTGGAAGCAGACTATCACGTCGTAGGTGTTCTGCGGGATGACGTAGCCTCTCTCGATGTCAGCGATGGTGGCCCGAATACTGACTCCGGCTTGCTGAGCCGCTTTCAGTGCCCCGGCTACGGCGTCGGCGGAAATATCGACGCCTTCGACCTCGAAGCCGCGGGTGGCCAGGAAGATGGCGTTCTGTCCCTCGCCCATGGCGATATCGAGCGCGCGTCCCATCGGCAAGAGGTCCATGTTGTCTATCAGGAACCGGGCTGGTTGTGCGGTGTGGTCGTGGCCTTCAAGCACTGGATAATCTCCTCATACTTCTTTGCTGCCGCAGCCGGTGTGAGTTTGCATCTGGTATGGTGGCAACCCTTTAATCTGCTGATGGTAGATGTGAAGATTATAGCGGAAAAGGGCTGGGAACTCCTGGTACGGCAGTGCAAGTCACGTTGTCATTTGACAAGGAGAAGTGGAAAGTGGTACTTTGCGAGTGAGCTACGTAGCGGCGGCGTGGCCGATGTTTGCGCAAGTTAGGAGGATGTGTACGATGACTAAGTTGGCTTGTGGGATAATGGGGTTGTTTATGGTTCTTGTCCTGGTGCTGTCTGCTTGCGCTGCGCCGCAGTCACCTGCTCCTGCACCGGCGCTGGCGCCGACACCGGCGACCGCACCGGCCGCGCCGGTGGCTTCCACAGGCACTGCTCAGCAGCAGGTGATTGAGGCAGCCAAGAAAGAGGGGGAGGTGGTGATCTGGTCGAACACGGCTTCCGATCTGGACGTCATCAAGAGACAGCTGAATGAGAAGTATCCGTTCCTGAAGCTGACGATATGGGATGCCAGGTCAGCTGAGATTACGGTCAAGCTGGCGGAGGAGGCCAAGGCGGGCAAGTTCACACCGGACTTGATCTCGACCAGCATTAACGACACAGTGGATTTGATGAATCTGGGAATTCTGCAAGACTACAGTTGGCCGGCCGCCACCCAGAAATGGACCGACCAGCCCAAACACAACTTCTACCGCTCCTATATCACGAACCTCAAGGTAATGGCGTATAACACCAATCTGCTTCCGAAGGCTGATGCCCCAAAGACATGGGACGACCTGAAGGATCCGAGATGGCGCGGGAAGGCAATGATCTCTAGTTCCGGGGACGTGAATCCCCTCTTTATGGCCTTGATCTGGGGTGTGGGGGGGAAGCTGAACTGGGACAAGTCGGAGACCTATTGGAGGACCGTGATCCAGAATTCTCGCCCTCTGGTCCAGCGTGGCTATCCGATAGAGCTGATCGCCGCGGGGGAGGCCGCCCTCTTCATCTCTGCTGCGTCGATCACCACTCAGATCATGATTGACCGGGGGGCGCCCATTGACTACGCGCCTGTGTCGCCGGTTATGTCCACTCCCTTCTCCATCTCAGTGCTAAAGAACAATCCGCATCCGAACGCTACCAGGCTCTTCCTGGAGAACCTGACCTCGCCTGAGGGTCTGCTGGTGTGGTCGGAGGCCTTCCGCTCGCTGGTTTTCGATGCCGAGGTGGCCAAGCGCTCCAGGATTCACAAGATAGTCGCCGACCGGAAGGTGGAGTCCATCCTCATACCGGTTGAGGCGATGACCACGGAGAATCTCAGGCGGTCAGCCTCATTCTGGCAGAAAGAGCTGGGAGTCCGGGGATAGGGAAACGCACGATTGGGAGCGGGTGGCGGTAAATGGCACCGGGGGATGCGGCTTCGTGGGGGTTCAGCCGCAGGTAGCGCAGCTAGAAGAAGAACAACTGCTGCATCCGGAGCCGCCGCCCGCCACCGGCGTCGATGACCCATCGACGCCTCTTGAGAAACAGGCGAAACTCGACACCGCTCGTTTGGCCGGCTTCCGGCATCGCGGACAGGCCACCGATTCGCCGGCTGAGGCTAGGGGTCTCAATAGCTCAAACCGGTGCTGGCAGCCGGGGCAACAGTACTCGTAAATGGGCATCTACGTCTCTCTGGTAAGTTTACCGGTGGAGCTGGACGCAAGTCAAATCTGGTGGACTATCTGGCCGCCGATGATGGTCATTTCGACCTGAACGGCTCTCATCTCTTCTGGGGGCAAATGAGTGGGGTCGGCGCTGAGCACTACCAGGTCGGCCAGCCTGCCGGGGGAGAGAGAGCCTTTCTCTTCCTCGTCGAATGAAGCGTACGCCGGGCTCATCGTGTATATCCTGAGGGCTTGGAGTGGGGAGACTCTTTCACCCGGCACAACAGTTTGGCCTTCTTCCGTTCGCCGGGTGACGGCGGCGTACATGCCGACCAGCGGGTTGTTGTCCGCGACGGGGGAGTCGGAGCTGCCCGCCAGGTGCAAACCGGCCCGCAGGAAAGAGCGAAAGCGGTAGAGCCACGGTCTCTGGGTACTCTCGACGTCCGCCAGATATCTGTCGCCGCTGAAGTAGACGAAGGGCGGTTGGCTGACCACCACAGCTTCGAGGCGGACTAGACTGTCCAGCAGTGTGGGCGGACAGACCGAGCAGTGCTCCACCCGGGGTCGTTTGCCCCGGCCCGCGCCTTGGGCGCGCGAGACATCGAGCGCGGTGATTGCCGCTTCGATGTCGTCTTCCTCGATGGCATGCAGTGCGACCTGGAAGCCGGCGCGGTTTGCCTGGAGCACC
>JAUYGE010000191.1 GCA_030690705.1 Dehalococcoidia bacterium
CTTTCTCCATGCGATATATGCTGGTGGACGGGCAGGGCAACTTCGGCAGCATCGATGACGATCCCCCGGCGGCCATGCGTTACACGGAGGCGCGCCTCACCGCTATCGCCGGGGAGATGCTGGTAGACATCGACAAGGAGACGGTGGACTTCGTTCCCAATTTCGATACCAGCCTTAAGGAGCCTTCAGTCCTGCCGGCCCGCCTGCCCAACTTGCTGGTGAACGGCTCTTCCGGCATCGCAGTAGGCATGGCCACCAACATCCCGCCGCACAATCTGGGGGAGGTATGCGATGCCGTGGCGTATCTGGTGGACAATCCGGAGGCTGCCATAGAGGAGCTCATGCGTCTGGTGCCCGCTCCTGACTTTCCGACGGCCGGCATACTTCATGGACGCCAGGGGCTACGTCAGGCCTATGAGACAGGCCTGGGTAAAGTAGTCGTCCGCGCCAGAGCGGAGATAGAGGAAACCAAAGGGGGCCGATCTCAGATAATAATCACCGAGCTCCCCTATCAGACGAACAAGGCGGCTCTCATGGAAAGGATAGCCGAGCTGATCAAGGACAAGAAGATAGAGGGCGTGGGCGATCTGAGGGATGAGTCCGACCGGCAGGGGATGCGCGTTGTTATCGAGCTGAAGAAGGATACGCCGTCGGCCCTGGTGCTCAACAACCTCTTCAAGCATACCACCATGCAGTCGGCTTTCCACATCAACATGCTGGCTCTGGTCGGCGGGCAACCCCAGGTGCTCAACCTGAAAGGCTTGCTGCAGTATTACCTCGATTTCCGCCGGCAGGTCATCAGACGCCGTTCCGAGTTCGACCTGAAGAAAGCCCGGGAGAGGGCGCATATCCTGGAAGGGCTGAAGATCGCCCTCGACAACCTCGATATGGTTATCACCCTCATCCGGCAGTCCAAGAGCGGCGAGGCGGCCCGGAACGCCTTGATGGAAAAGTTCGCCCTGTCTTCCATCCAGGCCCAGGCCATCCTGGACATGCAGTTGCGTCGGCTGGCCGGTATGGAGCGGCAGAAACTGATTGACGAATATACTGAGCTGCTGAAGAGAATATCCTACCTGGAAGACCTCCTGGCGGACCCCAAGAAGGTGGATTTCCAGATTAAAGAGGATCTCAAGGAGCTTAAGGCGAAGTATGGCGATAGCCGGAGGACCCAGATAATTGATGAGGAGATTGCTGAGTTTGGCGATGAGGACCTTATCCCTCACCAGACAGTAGTGATCAGCCTGAGCAACAACGGCTACATCAAGCGCGTGCCGGTAGAGATCTACCGCAAGCAGCACCGGAGCGGAACGGGGGTCAAGGGGATGACCACCCGTGAGACGGATGCGGTGCGTCTCTTCGCCGATGCTGACAGCCATGATCGTATCCTCTTCTTCACAGACCGGGGTAAGGCCTATCTGTTGAAATGCTACGAGATTCCCCAGGACTCCACCCGGATCTCCAAGGGCGTGCCGGTGGGCAATCTGATATCCACCGATGAGAAAGAGAATGTGACCGCCATGGTGGTGGTGAAGGACTTCGCGCCGGGGGCTTTCCTCATACCGGCCACAGCCAGAGGCGAAGTGAAGAAGACCGCTCTCAAAGGTTTCTCAGCCGTCCGGAGCAACGGGATTATCGCTATGGACCTCGAGCCCGGCGATGAGCTGGTGGCTGTCCGGCTGGTGGGCGAGGGTGATGAGGTGCTGATGTTGTCCCGCAAGGGCCGGGGTATCAGATTCAACACCGATGTCCTGCGGTTGGCCTCAAGGACGAGCGGTGGGGTGCGGGGGATGCGCCTTGAGCCGGAGGACAGGGTGGTGGCGATGTGCGTCGTCTCTCTCGGCTTCCACTTGTTGTCGGTCACCGAGAACGGCTATGGCAAGCGGACGCCGGTGGAGAGTTTCCCCGAGCGGGGCCGCGGTGGGCTGGGTGTGAAGGCCCACCGGGTGACACCCGAGACAGGCGACGTGGTCGCCGGTGAGGTGGTCGAAGGCTCCAAGGAGCTGATGATTATCTCGAGCCAGGGCCAGGTAATCAGGACTTCCACGGCGAATCAGGAAATCAGGTCCCTGAGCCGCCTGACCCGGGGCGTGAGCTTGATGAGACTCGATCCCGGAGACAAGGTGGTCTCCATTAGCTGCTTCTCCGACAAGGAGGATGAGGAGTGAGGGGTATCTTTTCCTCGTCGGACCGAGGCGGCTCCCTCGCTGCCATCACAAAGGACGAAAGTGGCTTCTGCTGTCATTCTGAGTTCGCGAAGCAGAACGAAGAATCCGCCCCGGTACGGGGGCCGGGGAGCGGATCCTTCGGCCTCCCGATGAAATCGGGATGGCCTCAGAGCCTGCCCTGAGCTTGCCGAAGGGATGACATTTTCAGAGAATGACATGGGATGACGGCCCGTGTTCATCCTGTAGCGCTTTTCGCGGGAGCCTCTGATAGATGGACTGGCTGATTCAAGCCGCCGGGCACGTGGTGCTCTCCTTTGTTCCGCTCTTTGTGGCTATGGATGCCGTTGGCAATCTGCCCTTCTTGCTCTTCCTGACCGCCGACGCCCCGCCCCGGAGGCGCAATCAGATGGTGCGTTCAGCGATACTCACGGGCTTGGGACTGGGTCTGGGGTTTGTGGTCCTGGGCAAAGCTGTCCTTCTCCTGCTGGGGGTCTTGCCTCAAATGTCATTCTGAGGAGCGAAGCGACGAAGAATCTCGGTGGGGTTGGTGTAGCACAGATAGGCCCCATCCCTTGGAGATCCTTCGCTTCGCTCAGGATGACACGGGGGCGGTACTTTTGGGGCAAAG
>JAUYGE010000197.1 GCA_030690705.1 Dehalococcoidia bacterium
CACGGTCCCCGAGCACTACGGGCCGGAGGCCCGCGCCGGACCACCCGTGGCGTCACCGACTCACGACATTCGTGGACAGAGGAAGTAGGGGGTGACAAATTCACTGAACAATTAAGGTGACATTTTCACTGGACAGCAACATCCACCGCACTTAGTCATTGCGGGGAGCCGGAGGCACGGATTGCTTCGTCGCTTCGCTCCTCGCAATGACAGGTGGAAACGGTTTGGCTTTTGAGGGCTGCTGTGCTACCATCATCTGCCCGAATTGCTTCCTCGAGGAGTCCGCTTGGAAATCATCAGAGCCCGCGGCCTGGTCAAGAAGTACGGTGCGCTCACCGCCGTGGATGGGGTGGACCTGGCGATACAGGCGGGGGAGTGTTTCGGCCTCATCGGCCCCAACGGCGCCGGCAAGACGACTGTCGTCAGGATGCTCACCGGAGTCTCTCCCCTCACCGCCGGCGAGGCGTGGGTGAACGGCCTGAATATCTCCACGCAGGCGCAGCAGATCAAGGCGTTCATCGGCGTCCTGCCCCAGGTGGACAATCTGGACCCCGACCTGACGGTGATTCAGAACCTCCTCACCTTCGCCCGCTACTTTGATATCCCCCGCGCCGAAGCTGAGAGGAGGGCACGGGAGAACCTGGAGCTTTTCGGCCTGATGGAGAAGCACGCCGCCCATATCCAGGCCCTCTCCGGAGGCATGCGGCGCCGGCTGCTCATCGCCCGCGCCCTGATCAACCAGCCCCGGGTCCTCTTCTTGGACGAGCCGACGGTGGGGCTCGACCCGCAGACCAGGCACCTGCTGTGGCAGAAGCTGACGGGGTTGAAGGAGAAAGGGGTCGCCCATCTGCTGACCACTCAGAACATGGAGGAAGCCGCCCGTCTCTGCGACAGGCTGGCCGTCATGAACCTGGGGCGGATAGCCGCCGAGGGAAGCCCGGCCCAGCTTGTCTCCCTCTACGGCGGCAAGCGCATCCTGGAGTCGCGGCCCCTGCCCGAGCGGCGGGAGCGGGTGCTGTCAGAGCTACGGCAGCGGCAGTTCTACTGGCAGGAGTTGGAGGATATACTCTACATCTTTCAGGCAGACGGCCAGGAGCTGGAGGACAGTTTCATGCAGGACCTGGGGATCGTCAGCCAGCGCAGTCCGAACCTGGAGGACGTTTTCTTGAGACTTACCGGGAGGTCGCTGCGGGATTGAGGTGGTTTTCAAGGCGCTCGCTGCGCCTCTGGCAGCGGGACCGGGATGTTTTCCTCCGACTCTGGAAGTCCGAGTTGCCGGGGTTCCTGGGAGAGCCGCTGTTCATCATCCTGGTGATGGGTTTTGGCCTGGGCGCTTTCATAGGCCAGCAGATAGGAGGGCAGCGCTATGTGGAGTTCATCGCTCCGGGCATCATCGCCAGCTACTCGATGTTCAGCGCCAGCGCCGAGTGCACCTACGGGAGCTTCGTCCGCATGGAGTTTCAGAAGACCTTCGACGCCAT
>JAUYGE010000204.1 GCA_030690705.1 Dehalococcoidia bacterium
CCTTATTGACACGCCGGGGCACGTGGACTTCAACTACGAGGTGTCGAAGAGCCTGAGGGCCTGCGAAGGCGCTGTCCTCCTGGTTGACGCTTCACAGGGGGTGGAAGCGCAGACCATCGCCAATGCCTATCTGGCCATCGATGCCGGTCTTGAGATCATACCGGTCATCAACAAGATTGACCTGGCCGGCGCCATGATCGACGATTGTCTGCTGCAACTGGATGATATGCTGGGCCTGCCGGGCGAGGACGCGCTGCTGATCTCCGCCAAAAACGGGACCGGCGTTCCCGAACTGCTGGAGGCGATTGTTGCAAGAGTTCCTCCACCCACGGGCAGCGCGGATGAGCCGCTGAAGTGCCTTATTTTCGACTCGTACTATGACAGCTACCGCGGGGTCATACCGCATATCCGGCTTTTCTCCGGCAGCCTGCGTCCCGGCGATAAGATGATGATCAAGTCCACGTCGAAGGTCTTCGATGTGGTGGAAGTCGGCTATTTCCTGCCGCAACCAACGCCTTGCGAGAAGCTGGTGGCCGGCGAAGTCGGCTACGTCAGCGCCACGGTGAAGGACATCGGCGATGTCCGCGTCGGTGACACCATCATATCGCCGGACCATCCTGAGACCCCCGAGATACCGGGATTCAGGCGGTCGCAACCCATGGTGTTCTGCGGCATCTATCCCATCAACACCAACGAGTACGGCAAACTGAAAACGGCCCTGGAGAAGTTCCAGCTCAATGATTCTTCTATCGTGTATGAAAAGGAGACTTCCGCAGCGCTGGGCCATGGTTACCGTCTGGGGTTCCTGGGCATGTTGCACATGGAAATCACCCTTGAGAGATTGAAACGGGAATACGGGCAGGAGCTTGTTGCCACGATGCCTTCAGTGGTCTACAAGGTGTTTACCACGCAGGGCGAAGTCATGATGATAGACAACCCCTCCAAATTCCCCGCTGTCCAGAATATTGACCACGTTGAAGAGCCATTGATCCGCGCCCGAATCATTGTTCCGAGTGATCTGATAGGGCCTTGCATGGAGCTGTCGGATGCTAAGCGCGGCACCCTCATAGGTATGGAACATCCGGACAGAAGGCGTGTCCTTCTCACCTACGATTTCCCCTTTGCCGAAATGGTGACCGGGTACTACGACAAGCTGAAGAGTGTCACTCGAGGGTACGCCAGCATGGACTACGAGGTCGCCGGCTACCGCCGCGGCGATCTCGTCAAGGTGGATATTCTGGTCAAGGACAATCAGGTTGACGCCCTGTCATTCATCTCGATACGAGATGGCGCGGTCCCCAAAGCCAGAGTGCTCGTACACAGACTCAGGAAGTTGATTCCCAGACACCTCTTCGAGATACCGTTGCAGGCCGCCATCGGGGGCAGGGTGGTGGTCAGGGAAAACATCGCACCGATAAGGAAGGATGTCATCGCCAAATGCTACGGCGGGGATATCACCCGCAAGAAGAAGCTTCTGGAGAAGCAGAAGGAAGGCAAGAAGCGGATGAAGATGGTGGGCTCGGTGGAAGTCCCGCAGGAGGCGTTCCTGTTGCTCCAGAAACTGGAGGAGTGACGGTGAGGGGCCTGTACGTCCATATTCCGTTCTGTGTCAAGAAGTGCGGCTATTGCGACTTCTATTCCCTGCCGGCGCGGCTGGAGTGCGCCGAATCCTACGTTCAGGCGGTCATCCGCGAAGCTTATCAATATGGCGGGCTGTCCTTCCAGACTATGTATCTGGGTGGGGGCACGCCGAGCCTGCTTGGCGCCAGGCGACTCAAGACCCTCATCGACGGCCTGAGAAAGGCGCTGGACCTTTCCGGGCTGGCTGAAGCTACGATGGAGGTGAACCCCGAATCGGCGACCCTCGAGTTGCTTGAGGCCGCCAGGGAGGCCGGGATGAATCGGGTATCCATCGGAGTCCAGTCGCTCTCGGACTGCGAACTCAAGAGCGCCGGGAGGATTCACACGGCGGCCCAGGCTGTTGAAGCTGTAAGACTTGCCAGGGCGCTCGGCTTCGGAGCCGTCTCCGCCGACCTGATTGTCGGGCTTCCCGGGCAGACATGGCCGTCGCTCCGCGAGTCAATGGAAGCGCTGCTGCGCACCGGCATCGAGCATCTCTCGGTCTATTGCCTGTCTCTGGAGGAGGGTACGCCCCTGGCGAAGAACCCGCCTGATGACCTGCCATCGGATGATGCTCAGGCCGGGCTGTTTGAAGAGGCAAGCTCGTTTCTCGCCGGGCGCGGGCTCATCCACTACGAGATATCCAACTTCGCCGTAAAGGGACGCGAGTGCCTGCACAATCTGAACTACTGGCGCAACGGCGAGTATGTCGGGCTGGGCCCCGCGGCGGCTTCCCATATCGGCGGGAAGCGCTTCAGGAACCGTTCCGACCTGGATGCTTACCTGGAGGACCCCACCGGCCTGGCGGAGGAGACCGAGGAACTCAACGCGAGAGACAAAGCTTGTGAAGAGGCCATGCTGCGCCTTCGCTTGCTGGAGGAAGGCGTTGGGACCGGTGATCTGACAACCAGGTTCGGGCGCGATAACGTCGAAGCCTTGATTGGCCGGCTGGAGCAGATGGCCGCGCGGGGGATGCTCGTCTCCGATGGGGAGAGATATGTGCTGCCGTCTTCGAGGATTCTCACCTCGAATCCCATCTTCGCCGAAGTTCTGAGCGAGTAGCCTGTTGACAGGCGGCGCCAGTCCCTATATAGTCCCTTCCTATGGCGCTCGGACCGCTTCTAGCTCTGCTGGGGTCGTTCTTCTTCGCCCTGAACAACCTGGCTTCACGCCGTGCAGTCCTTCGAGTGAAGGACACCTCCGCCGGCGCCGCCGTGAGCGTCTTCATTTCCCTGCCGGTGCTCTTTCTTGCCCTTGTTGTCACCGGGAACGTCGGTGACATCTTCCGCTTTCCCTGGCACGGCTACCTGTGGTTGCTGGGAGCCGGGATAATTCATCAGTACACGGGACGAAGCCTCAACTTCATCAGCGTCAAGCTGGTGGGAGCGAATATCTCCGGCGTCTTGCGGCGGAGTTCGCCCCTGGTGGCTGTCGGCCTGGGGGTGTTCGTTCTGGGAGAAGTCCTGACGGGGAAGGCGCTGGCGGGCATTCTGCTCATAGTGGCCGGTGTGGTGCTGGTTGGCTGGAATCCCTGGCAAACCGGGAAGAGCAAGACCTCTTTCGGCAACATGAGCCTGAAAGGCATCCTGACGGGAGTCGGGGCCGGGGTGTGCTACGGCATAAGCCCGATGATGATCAAGATGGCCTACAGCGGCTTCTCCTCCCCTATAGCCGCGGCATTCATTTCATTCGTTGGTGCGGCTGCCGTCTATGCTTTCTTGCATGCCAGGGGAGATAAGAGGGAGCTGCTGGTCACCATGGACAGCCGGACTTTCTGGTGGTTCACTATCGCCGGCCTGCTGGTGGTCTTCGCCCAACTGGCCCGCTTTTTCGCCCTGAGCATGGCGCCGATCAGCGTCATCTCTCCCCTCTTCGACGTCAACCCGATAATGATCGTGGGGCTGTCCTACGTCTTCAACCGCAAGCTGGAGGTCTTCTCCAAGTCGGTCATCTTCAGCACCGTCATCGTGGTCGCCGGCTCGTTCTTGCTGCTGTCGTGAGACCCTGAGGCACTACCCATAGTCCTGGAACGTCCTCGAGTTGGTGCCGGAAGGACGGCTGGCAAGACGCCTATCGAGCAGTGCCCTGGTGAACAATCGGTGGTGGGCGGTGTCGTACGATAGACAGAACTAAGACGTTTGAATTATCCTTCAGCTTATGACCGCCATGCCAGTTCGGATCCACTACCTGGAACTACTTTTCCTCTCATTGGCTTCAATAAAGCGAATCGTATTTTCGTACTTATTCACAAACTTGGTATTATGACTACTTTGTAGAGAGAGTTTAATTTCCCGCAATTTGTCCAGACTGAGGTTTCTACCGTTTAATCGTAAATTCCCTCCAATAATATAAGCTGGCAAATGAGTCGTTTGCTTTTGCTCTAATGATTTAAAGGGGATATCCCAATATGCATAATTTAACCTTTCATGCGCAGGGAAACCCATAATTTCCATTTGTTTGATGGCCGAGGGAGTTAAGACAAAACCAACCCAGTCTTGGTGTTCTCCGTAATTATATGCCTCGATAAATGCTGGCCCAAAAAAGACACTATTTTGTCTATTTGCATAGAAATTGCCGTAAGACATGGCACCACGAAGAGGTATTCCACGGCAGACCAGACTATAAACGAATGCCCGAGACATTGCTTCAACGGAAATAAAGGAATCATTACTGTCGTCGGAAGAATACAAAACAAATGTATCTGAAAACCATATTTTTTCAACGTGAGGCTCCAATCCGAATTCTTCTTTGAACTCTTTGAGAGCTTTTGAATAAAGCAACCATACATCAAACCACTCTCTTGTATTTACCAATTCACTGAAACCTAGTAAATCGAAATAGCTAACCCACCTATTACTA
>JAUYGE010000225.1 GCA_030690705.1 Dehalococcoidia bacterium
GGCTCTTCCCCTTCCGCTCCTGCTCCCGGATTCCGTCGAGCAACCCCCGCGCCTGTCTCGACTATCACATCCACCGCTGTGTGGGGCCCTGCATCGGCGCGGTGACCAGGGAAGAGTACGCCCACATGATACGCCAGGTCATTCTCTTCCTGGAAGGCCGCCAGGAGAAGGTCGTGGGAGATCTCAAGCGTCAGATGGCGCAAGCGGCCGCCAACCTCGACTTCGAGAAAGCAGCTCTCTTGCGCAACCAGATTCAGGCTATTCAGCAGGTCATCGAAGGACAAAAGCTGGCCACCGCGGTACGGGGCGACCTGGACGCCATCGCCTTCGTCCAGAGCAACGACCTGGCCTACGTCGAGACCTTCTTCATCCGAAACGGCAAGCTCACCGGCCGTGACCACTTCCTCCTGGAAGGCGTCCGCGATCTGGAGCCAGAGGAGATTCTCGCCAGCTTCGTCAAACAGTTTTACCTGTCGGCCACGTCCATTCCTCCGGTGATGCTCTTGCCGAAACAGCCTGCTGAAACGTCAGAGCTCGAGGAATGGCTCACAGCAAAGAGAGGCGCCAGGGTCAGGCTGCAGGCGCCGACGCGGGGCCAGAGGCGCAAGCTCCTTGAAATGGTGATTGAGAACGCCCGGCAGGGCTGGGAGCAGTTCCGGCAGAAGCACATCACCAGCACAGAGGCGCTGGCCACCGCCCTGGCGGAGCTACGCGACCGGCTCCACCTCCCCGCGACGCCTGAGAGAATGGAATGCTACGACATCTCCAACATTCTCGGCACCTCGGCGGTGGGCAGCATGGTCGTCTTTGAGAAAGGCCTTCCGAAGCCGCCCCACTATCGCCGTTTCCGCATCAAGACCGTTGGGCAGGCTGACGACTACGCCATGCTCCAGGAGGTGCTCCGGCGCCGCTTCCGGAGGGCGGGCGAGCCTGCGGCGGCGCCCGGAGGGGAGACCTGGGCGATAAGGCCAGACCTTCTCATCGTGGATGGAGGCAAGGGGCAGCTCCACGCGGCCGAGACGGTCCTGTATGAGCTAGGGCTGACCATCCCTGCCATCGGCATCGCCAAGGAGAGGGAGGAGATCTTCATCCACGGCCAGTCCGAGCCGGTCGTCCTGCCTGCCACGTCCCCCGCCCTGCAGATGATTCAGCGCATCCGGGACGAAGCGCACCGCTTCGCCCTGGCTTACCACACGCGGGTGCGGACGAAGACCTCCATGGCCTCCGCCCTCGATGACATCCCCGGCATCGGCCCGAAGCGCAAGCGCGCCCTGCTGCGCCAGTTCGGCTCCCTCAAAGGCATCAAGGAAGCCTCCGCCGAAGCCATCGCCGCGTCTGCCGGCATCAGCCGTGAGCTGGCTGAGAAGATAAAATGGAGCTTGTAGCCGACCCCGCGAAGCGCGGCAGGCAGGACCCTTCGCGAGGTGAGTGCCGCTGACAATGCTCGATCGACAATGCAGAATACCAGTACGTCTGCCAGAGAGGGGGAGAACTGAATGAACAGAGTCTCGCTCGGAATCATCATCCTCATTGGAGGAGTGATCATTGCGTTCATTGGCTACAACATGGCTCAAACGGCGATACCCCACCAGAACCCGCTGGGCCAGCTCTTCGCAACGCCGGAGTACCAGGCAGCGGTATCTCAACAGAGGACTGGTAATGCTATGCTCGGCGTCGGCATTGCCGCATTCGTCATCGGTCTGATTCTCACCATTGTGAGACGTGGCTCAACAGGAAAGACTGGCAGCGAGTGAGGTCGCTGCCGGAACCCGTATTGTCGATCTAATCGTAGAATCTATCCCACAGCAGTGTTCTCTGCGCCGTTAGCCCGGGGGTATGCTATCTAATAGGCCACCTAATGAAATCTGCTATAATTGAGGTGATATAAGGGAGAGAGTGATTTATGGTTCATCAACTTAAGATTGTGGTGGAAAAGACTCCCGATGGGTATGTGGCCTATCCGCTGGGCTTAAAGGGTGTTGTAGTAGGGCAAGGCGACACCTACGAAGAAGCGTTGTCCGATGTAAAGTCAGCCATACGGTTTCATATCGAAACCTTCGGCTCTGAAATGCTTGAACTGGATCCACCGGTTCTGGAGGCTTTTATCGCCGAGACCGGGATAAATGTTTGACCGAGAAGTTTCCCGTCGATGCGCCCAGGTCTCGGGTCATAAAGGCCCTTGAACATTTGGGCTTCAGGCTGGTTCGAGAAAGGGAACATATTGCGATGATACGCGAGAACCCTGACGGGAGTAAAACGCCGCTGACAATGCCGGGCCACCTCAAAATCAAGAGTTCGACATTGCGGACAATATGCACGAAAGCAGGAATCTCAAGGGAGGACTTCTTACGGGCTTACAATCAGACATAGCATCCTGGGTTATGAGCAGCCCCCCATTTTGGCACAACCGCCAAACCTCCTAGTAAGGCAAATCTTTATTCCATCCCACAGCAGTGTTCTCCTCGCCGTAACCCCCCACCAGCACCGCAAAACCCATGTGATATAATTCTGAACCATGAAGCCTTCAGAGTCTGGAGCAAAGAGGCAGCTACAGCCCCCCGAGTTGTGGGGGCAGGTCACCAATGCCATCCGGATGCGGGCCAGCCAGGACCAGGTCCTCTGGTCGATCTCAGGAATATTCATGGCAGCCAATGCCGTATTGCTCGTCGCGCTGTTCCAAGGCGGGAAGTTGCCTGAGAGCTTTGCTCCTCGAATTGTCATCCCTCTGGTGGGCACGATTCTTTCCACGATACAATACTGCTTGCAGGGACGAGCCTTCGGGCACGTAGGCAGACTCGATGAACTGATACGCAAGCTGGAGAGCGCTCTGGATTTCGATCACCGCTATGCAGTCAGCGTACGTATAAATACCAGCGACGCTGACCGGTACCTGAGTGGACGAAGAGAAAATGTCCTGCGCAGACTGTTCATCATGGGCACCTTCTTCCACACCAGAACTCTCATGCAGGGGGCCAGCTTCGGGGCGGCGCTCCTCTGGTTAGCAACCCTGGCTTTCTTCGTTCTCAGGATTGCTGCCGGAACTTAGATACCCACGGGCAAAGTCCGTGGAACTCTGCCCTTCGGGCTTCTTAAACTGAATTTAATACGGATCTGCGATATTTTCTCCGCCACAACTGGGTTGACTATGCTGGGAGATGGCCCCATAATATTTTGAGATGTCGTTGCGGCCACCGACAGAAAACTTCAAACAAGAAAGGAGGGCGAATGAGCAGACAAGATGATCTCGACAACCATGCCGATCAGCTTAACCCGAACAACGAGGCTTTCTGGGAATCGCGCGGCGAAGAAGAGCGTCCCGAAGACTGGGAGGAGCGAGTGGAACAAGAGAAGTAAGATATAATCCCCCAATTTTCTTAAGAGGATCTCTGCCCCCTTAAACACCCTTTGTTAACGACCCCTATCCCCCTCGGCGGTATTTAGCTTTGCCCTCTTCGTAGAGGTCGCCGCCCACGGTGTCATTTATCACAATCGCCGGGAACTCCTCTACCTCCAACCGGTGGATGGCCTCCGTCCCCAGGTCCGCGTAGGCTATCACGTCCGACTTCTTGATGCTCCGGGAGATAAGCGCCCCGGCACCCCCCACGGCGGCGAAGTAGACAGCCTTGTACTTCTTCATGGCTTCCTTCACCGCCTCTGAGCGCTGCCCCTTGCCGATCATCCCCTTCACCCCATGCGCCAGCAGAAGGGGAGTATAGATGTCCATGCGCCCGCTGGTAGTGGGCCCGGCCGAGCCAATCACACGCCCGGGGCGCGCCGGGGTGGGGCCAACATAGTAGATGGTCTGTCCCTTGAGGTCAAAAGGCGGCTTCTCCCCCTTCTTCAACCCGTCCACAAGCCTCTTGTGAGCGGCATCCCTCGCCGTGTAGAGCACCCCGGTAATCAGCACCTGGTCTCCAGCCCGCAGGCCCTCTATCACCCTGTCATCAAGAGGCGACGTTATGCGAATTGGCGCGCCTATCTCCTTCACCGGGACTTCCGCCTCCCAGAAACCAGCTTTCGCCTGAGACTCTCGATAGCGTCGGTCGGATTGATGTTCTTCGGGCAAGCTTCAGCGCAGTTGAAGACGGTGCGGCACCGCCACACTCCGTCCTCGCTGTTCACCAGCGCCAGTCTGTTCGCCGCCGCGACGTCCCGCGAGTCGGCCACGAAGCGATAGGCCTTGGTCAGCGCCGCGGGGCCGAGATAGTCTTTCTTCGTCCAGGTCATGGGGCAGGAGGAATGGCAGATGCCGCAGAGGATACAGTCAACCGCCTCATTGATGATGCTCCGTTGCTGCGGAGACTGGAGATGCTCTTTGCCCGAAGGCGCGCTCAGAGCTTCCAGCCAGGGCATCACCAGGCCCACCTTCTCGAAGAAGGGCCTCATGTCCACCACCAGGTCCTTGATGACCGGCATGTGCGGCAACGGACCAACCCATACGCGGCGCCCCTTCAGTGCCTCCAACTGCGTCTGGCACGCCAGACGATAGGAGCCGTTGATGAACATGGCACAGGAACCGCATACCCCCTCGCGGCAAGCAAAGCGCAACGCCAGAGAGTGGTCCTGCACATCGAGGATGTGGAGCAAGCCCTCCAGCACCGTCATGCCCTTCTTAACATCAATGGTGAAACTGTCATACCGCGGCCCCTTGTCCACCTCGGGATCGAAGCGGAAGACCTCGAGTATTACTTTCTTCTCAATAACCATCCGGACTGATGAACCTCCTGTCCCCTCTCTCCTTCGACAGGCTCAGGACAGGTTCTAACTCTCCCCCTCCAGGGGGGAGAGGACAGAATTCCGGATTGCCACGCCCGCCTCTGGCAGGCTCGCAATGACATAAAATGGAGAGCATCAGTACTTTCTCACCTCAGGCTTCCACCGGGTAACCGCCACCGGTTTGTAGCTGAAGCGCGGACCCTCAAGGGCGTGCTGAACCATGGTGTGCTTCAGCCATCTCACATCGTCTCTGGCCTTAAAATCCATCCGGTAGTGGGCGCCACGGCTCTCTTCCCTGGCGAGAGCCCCCCTCACAATTACCTCAGCCCGGTCGAGCATGCCTCCCAAGTCAGAAGCCCTCGTCATGTCGTGGTTGAACTTGCGCCCGCCTCTGATCGCTCGCAGCTTCTTGTACCTGCCCTGCAACTCAGTGACCTTCGAAAGGGCCTCCTTCAAAACGGCGCCATCCCTGAAAATGCCGCACTTCTCAATCGTGGTCTCCTTGAGCTCCGCTCGCAACTGCGCCGGCTCTTCATCGCCGCTGCCCGAGAAAAGCTCCTTCAACCACCCCTCGACTCTTCCCTTCGCCCGCTCCAGAGCCTTTCCGTTCGGCGAAGAGCTCTCCCCCGTCCCGGCTTCCGTAATCTTCCTCCCCACACGCCGGCCGAAAACCACCGTGTCCAGAAGGGAGTTCCCCCCCAGGCGGTTGGCGCCGTGAACACTGGCGCAGGCGCATTCTCCGACCGCGTAGAAACCCTTCACCAACGTTTCGCCGTCGACGTTGCAGTCAATCCCCCCCATGGAGTAGTGCTGGCCGGGCTGCACCGGGATGGGCCGCTTCACCGGGTCGATCCCCAGCGAGTGCAGGCAGTTGCTGCGCACCTCCGGCAGCCTCTCCACGATCTTCTTCTCTCCCAGATGCCTCAGGTCAAGATAGACGGAGCCATCATCGAAACACCGCCCCTCGTTGATCTCGGTCTGAATCGCCCGCGCCACGATGTCCCGAGGCCCCAACTCCATCAGCTTAGGGACATAGTCCTTCATGAAGCGCTCGCCTTTGTTATTGATGAGATAGCCTCCCTCTCCGCGGGCGGCCTCGGTGACCAGGATATTGCTGCCAATGAGGGTGGTGGGATGGAACTGGACGAACTCCATATCTTTGAGGGGAACGCCGGCGTAGTAGGCATGGGCCATCCCGCTGCCTGTGTTGAACTGGCTGTTGGTGGAGCGACCGTAAATCTGGCCGTATCCGCCCGTCGCGAAAACCACCGAGCCGGTAGCAAGGCACGCCAGTTCGCCCGTAAGCATATGATAGGCCACAACGCCGAGGCAGAGACCATTCTCTACCACCAGCGAGAGGACCATCCACTCGGGATAGAGCCTGATGCGGCGCCTCATGCTCTGCTCGTAGAGGGTGTGCATCAGCAACCGACCCGTCTTATCAGCGGCGTAGCAGGTTCGCGGGAACTCGGCTCCGCCGAACGGCCGCTGGGCAATCCTGCCTTCCGGCGTGCGGCTGAAAGGCGCGCCCCACCCCTCGAGCTCGTAGATTACCTCCGCTGCCTCTCTCGACATCACCTCGACCACATCCTGGTCCGCCAGGAAGTCGCTTCCCCTCACCGTGTCATAGGCGTGCCTCTCCCAGGAGTCGTCCTTCCCCCCCTCAGCATTCCCCAGCGGAGCATTGATGCCACCCTGCGCCGCCACCGAGTGCGAACGCACCGGATGCACCTGAGACATGACGGCCACGTCACGGCCGGCGTCGGCAACGGCGATGGCCGCTCTCAAGCCTGCCAGCCCGCCGCCAACTATCAGGACCTGATGAGACTCCACCATGCCTCCTCAAGCAAGGGTCTCCCGGAAGTAGACAGGAAAGGCCAAAGCGCGTTCACGCCGAAGAGGAAACCAACCACACCGAAAATCACCAGGAACCACGTCAGGGACCGCAGTCCCCGGCTGCCAATGCCAAAGTCCAGGGCTATAATCCTCACACCGTTCAAGCCATGAAACATAGCCGCTGCCAGCAGAGTCAGGTCAACGGACATGAGCAACGGGTTTTGCATGCGACTCACCACGGACTCAAACGTGATGGCCTTCCCCGGCTCTACGAAGTGAGTTACCCATAGGTGTATCCCCAGGGCAAAGAACAGCAGCACAGCGGTCACGCGCTGCAAAATCCAGGCCAGGAGGCCGGCCTCCGCTTTGCTTCTCATGCGCCGCTCACAAAGGGCAGGAGAATGATAGCACTGAAGGCCAACATCAGCGCCCCCGCTCCCATCAAACCCCAGAATAGCGCCTTCTGCCATCTAATACCTATGCCCAGGTCGAAGAGCATAATCCGCAAACCGTTCAGGGTGTGGAAGATGATGACGGCCAGGAGCAGAAGCTCCAGGACCAGTATGACCGGCCGGCGGAAGAAAACCATGAGCGAGTCAAACGATGACACGGACCGCGAGAAGGCAATCACCAGCAGGTGCGACACCAGGTATAGCAGGATAATCACGCCGGTGAGGCGGTGCAGGAACCAAACCCACATCCCGAGCTTGAAATTGGTCGGCCAGAGGTCGGTGCGCCTCGTCCCCAGTATCCGGGCCGCCGCACTGCGCAGTCCGCTCACAGCACAGCCTCCCGGTGCCGCGCCGCATGGCACTGAAGGTTCACCGCCACAGGCAGGCTGGCGATGTGCGTTGGAAAGACCTCCACATGCACCGCGAGGGCAGTCATGCGGCCGCCCAGCCCCGAAGGACCGATGCCAATGGCGTTAATCTTATCGAGGAGCTCCGCCTCCAGAGATGATACTTCAGGGTCGGCATGCGGCTCGCCCACCTTTCGCAGCAAAGCCTTCTTAGCCAGCACCATGGCTGCGTCCGCCGTGCCGCCAATGCCCACACCCACAATCACCGGGGGACACGGGTTGCTGCCCGCCTCATCAACGGCTCGCACGACCGTCTCCACGACACCTTCCCGGCCCTGGGACGGGGTGAGCATCGCCAGGCGGCTCATGTTCTCCGCGCCACCACCCTTGACCATCACGGTGACCTTCGCCCTGTCTCCAGCCACAATGTCGGTATAGATAACCGGTGGGGCGTTGTCGCCCGTGTTCACCCTGGCAGAGAATGGCTGCCTCACCACTGACTTACGCAAGTATCCCAGGGCATAGCCATCAGCTACCCCGGCCCGCACGGCCTCATACAGGTTGCCACCCACGAAGTGCACATCCTGTCCAATCTCCAGAAAGACCACCGCCATGCCGCAGTCCTGGCAGATTGGCACCGATTCCTCCCGGGCGATCCGGGCATTCTCGAGGAGCTGCTCCAGCACCTGCCGCCCCAGAGGCGACTCCTCCCGGTCACGAGCCCTTCGCAATGCCGCGAGGACGTCCTCACCCAGATCGGAATTAGCCTCCTGGCAAAGCCGGGCCACCGTTTCGGCCACCTTTTCTACTGGAATCTCTCTCATAATCTTCAAGAATAGAAACTACTAGTAACTAAAAACGTCAACGCGAGACTACTAACTCTGTCATTGCGAGCCCATCCCGATTAGTCGGGAGGGCGAAGCAATCCGTCCTTCTGCCCCCGGGCTTGGGGATTGCTTCGTCGCCTGCGGCTCCTCGCAATGACAAAGTAGCAGAGCCATTCCATTAACCCCTGTCCCTCTACTTAGCCTGTTGTTTCAAGCTCAGGAAGAGCTCGTGAGCTTGCCTGGCATTGCCGTTTTCGTGCACGATGAGACGGATGGCCTTGAGCATGGCCACAGGAAAGTCTGACTGCCAGATGTTTCTTCCCATGTCCACTCCCACGGCGCCGGCCTGAACAGCGTTGTATGTCAGTTGCAGGGCATCCATCTCGGTATCGAGCTTGGGCCCACCGGCGACAACCACCGGCACCGGGCAACTGCCGACCACCTTCTCGAACCCCTCGCAATAGTATGTCTTCACTATGTGGGCTCCCAGCTCAGCGGCGATACGGCAGGCCAGGCTGAGGTAGCGGGCATCGCGCTTCTCCAACTCCTTACCCACCGCGGTGACCGCGAGCACCGGCATGCCATATTCCTCGCCCTCGCTCACCAGCTGCGACAGGTTCAGCAGCGTCTGGTGCTCGTGCTCGGTGCCCACGAAGATGGACAGCGCCACCGCTGCCGCGTTGAGACGGATGGCCTCCTTCATCGGTGTAGTGATACCCTCATCGGACAGTGCTCGTCCGACAATGCTCGTGCCCCCGGATACCCGGAGCACGATCGGCGTGTCCGTGTCGGCATCGACCGACGTTCGCAGCACCCCGCGGGTGAGCATAATCGAATCAGCATAGGCCAGGAGCGGCCCGATGGTCTTCCTCGGCTCCTCCAGCCTGTAAGTAGGCCCGAGGAAATAGCCGTGGTCCACCGCCAGCATCACCCCACGCCCGGTCTTAGGCTTGATTAACCTGGCCAGACGGTTCTTTATTCCCCAATCCATAGCTTTACCCTCCATGCAAAGTATTGGCAGCAGTCTTTCATCTCTGCGGCTCGATAATCACCTTAAGAGAGTCCTGCGCCTTAGCTACGAGATGGAATCCCAGTCCGGTCTCTCGCAGACCCAGGCGGTGAGTAATCAGACGGGCCACCGGGACCCGGCGAGCGCGGATAAGCTCCAGCGCGACCTCGTGGTCGGCAGGGCTGCCCCCGTATGAGCTCGTCAAGGTAATCTCATTGCGCCAGAAGAGGTCATTTATCGACAACGGAATGGTAACCCCCTCAGATGTGGGAGCAAATACCAGCACCGTGCCTCCACGTTCTACCGAGTGTAGCGCCTGGGCGATGGCCGCCGGTGCACCGGTGCAGAGCACCACCAGGTCGGCCAGTCGTCCATCGTTCACCCGGCGAAACTCCGTCAGTATGTCCTCTCTCGCGTCCAGAGCCAACTTCGCACCCGACTGGCGGGCCGCCTCCAGACGGCTGGAGACCACGTCCGTCGCCACCACCAGACCGGCGCCCAGCGCCCCGGCCAGCTGCACGAACAGCAGCCCGGATACTCCGCAACCGAGAACCAGCATGCTCTGGCCTGGCTGAAAGCGCGCCGCACGCATTCCCCGGACCACGCACGCCAGCGGCTCGACAAAGGTCGCCTCCTCAAATGACACCTCGTCAGGCAGCTGGTAGACTCCGCGGTCCACATTGATAGACGGGAGGCGAACGTATTCAGCAAAGCCGCCCGGGTCGAAGTTTGTCCGGCGCAGGGTATCGCAGACGGTATGATGCCCGCTCAGGCAGTAATGGCACCGGTTGCAGGGAACATGATGCGCCACCACCACCCGATCTCCCACCTCATAGCCCTCCAACCCCACCCCAGCCACAACTACCTCGCCGGCGACCTCATGCCCCAGCACCACTGGGGCCTTCTTGACGCGGTACCACTCCAGCACATCCGTGCCACAGATACCACTCGCCTGCACACGAACCAGGAGCTCCCCGGGACCTGCTTGAGGCTTCGGTCTTTCCTCGAGGCGCACATCGCTGTTGTTGTAGTACACCGCCACACGCACGCTCTCTACCTCAGCACAATTCCCAGCCCCACCTCACCACTCGACCTTTCTGAAGATGACAACAGCGTTATGGCCGCCGAAGCCAAAGGCGTTGCTGAGCACCGTCTTCACGTCCATTTTCCTGGCCTCGTTGGGCACATAGTCCAGATCACAATC
>JAUYGE010000228.1 GCA_030690705.1 Dehalococcoidia bacterium
CGCCGAGGAGGAGGACCCAGACGGGTGCATTCGTGTACCCGGGATCGGCCCAGGTGTTGTTCATATAGGCCGTGGGATGGCGCAGGTCCTCCTCCCTGGCCAGCTCCATCCTCTTTGACACGGTCTGGCTCTGTTTGTGAATCTCGATGATCTTCTGCTGAAGTCCCTTGTCCCGGATGACGAGGTATTCCCAGGGCTGGGAGTTGGCCCCCGAGGGCGCCCAGCGCGCCACCTCCAGAATCTTCTCCACATACTCATCGGGCACCGGGTCCGGCTTGAACCGGTGGACGCTTCTCCTGGTCTTTGCCAGCTCGTAGAAGTTGTCATAGCTCATTATCATCTTAGAACCTCTCTCCCCTGCCCCTCTCTCCTTTTCAGGGAGAGAGGGGGATGTAGCCCCTGGCAAAAGATGTCTAGAACTCGATCCCCCGCTGGGCCTTGATGCCTTTTTTCAACGGGTGCTTGACCACGTGCATGTCGGTCACCAGGTCAGCGAATTCGATGAGCTCGGTCGGGACGTCGCGTCCGGTAACAACCACGTGCATTCCCCGGGGGCGAGAGCGCAACGCCTCGATCACTTCCTTCACAGGTATCCAGCCGTACTGCAACGGATAGCTGAGCTCGTCCAAGATGATCATTTCGTATTCCCCCGAGGCGAGCTTCTCCCTGGCAATCCCCCAGAGCTGCAAGGCCAGAGCCCTGCTCTTCTCTATGTCTTTGGCGGTCCGGGTGAAGCCAGCGCCCAGTGGCATGATCTCCAGTCCCAGCAGCCTGGCCGCCCGGTGCTCACCGAAGTTCGAGCGCGAATGCTTGATGAACTGGAGCATGGCCGCCTTCATCCCGTGGCCATGGGCCCGCAGCATGAGGCCCAGGGCGGCGGTGGTCTTTCCTTTGCCGTGGCCGGTGAAGACCAGCACCAGTCCGATGGCCTCTTTCCCGGCTTGCGCGCTTTCCGCAGTCACGGTCGGCTCTCCTCCCTCTGCCTTTCTTGCGTCTGGTGCCACGAGAGGTCCCCAGAAAAAAATAAACCCCCACCTCATCAGGTGGGGGGACTTCGGAGCAATGAAAAGTCCTACCCCTCCCCCGCGGAGGATTGTAGGATGTCACGAGGCTGGCGTTCTGGCTTTCCGTTGGAAGCGGATTACAGCGGCGCGGCCGCGTCGGATTCTCACCGACTTGCTATCCAGTCAGGCCCTCGGTTGCCCTCGGGCACCTCGTTTCATCTATTCAATTGGGGGTACTATACACCGGAGCGGCAGCCGGGTCAATGGGGGTGGTGGTGGATGGTGGAAGGGTGTCATTGCGAGCCGCCGGCGAGGCAATCCGTAGATCATTGATGTGGACGGATTGCTTCGGCACTTCGTGCCTCGCAATGACAACTGAACGGTCTGGTGGAACCGCGCTTGACCGTGATGGGAAGGCGAAGTAAGATTGCCCGAGGATGCGGAGTTCGAATCCTGCCTAGGGAGCCCATTGGCTCTGATAGAGGCGCGACCGGAGTTCGGCCTCGTGACAGGGTCGATTCACTGAGTAATTGCCTGGCTGAACACTTATACACGAGACCGTTTATTAGCACCGTTCGCCCTGAGTGAGCGACTGTGTCGCCATCCCGTATGGAATCGGGACTTGTCGAAGGGCCGTTTGTGGTTCGACAGGCTCACCACGAACGGCCTATGAAGAAGTCGCTAAACGGCCTCATACACATGTGTTGATGCTTACATGATGAATATGTTAACATATTAGTGCAATAACAACGGGAGGCGAGCAATGCTGGACATCCTTAAGAATCCTTTCGTCGGAGTGCACGAGTTACGGAAGAACCTGACCAGGCTCCTCCGCTCAGTCAAGGAAGACGGCGCTGAGGTGGTTATCACCCAGCAGGGAAAACCGGTCGCTCTTCTCATGAGCGTAGAGGAATACCTTGAGGTCAGGCAGGCACTGAAGGAGTTCTCCGACCCCGAGTACCTGGCCGACTTGCTTGAAGCCAGGAAGGAAATTCGTGAGGGGAGGGGAGTTCCTGCGGAGCAGGTCTTTGCTAAGAAGGGCCTGTAATGTATCGGATCGTCTTCTCACGCCGGGCGGAAGGGGTTTTCCTGAAGCTGCCCAAGAAGGAGGCCCGGCGGATAAAAGAGGCTCTGGAGAACCTGAAACAAGACCCTCGAACTCATGGCACCATCAAGCTGGAGAACGCGCCGGTAGCTTCCTATCGTTGCAGGACTGGAGACATGCGCATTCTTTTCGACATAGATGATGAAGCTAAGGTAATTGAGGTCCTGGACATCAGAAAAAGAGACGAACGCACCTACAAATGAATTGCGCCAGCGTCCACTTCCCTCTGCCGCAGCGAGCGTTTTCCATAGGCCCGTCGACACAGGAATTCGTATTGGGGCCAGGTTGACACGAAGTTCTGAAAGCCTTAAACTAAGGAGTTTTTGATTACAGCTTTTCCGCTGAATGAGGTGAAGCATAATGGCAGAGACCAGGAAGACCATAGACCCGGCAGTTGTGGAACTGCTACAAGTCGCCAAAAGCAAGGGCATTTCGACTCCCTTTGACCGCGCCGAAGTCACTAAGCCCTGTCCCATCGGCCGGGATGGGAGTTGTTGCCGGCAGTGCTTTATGGGGCCGTGCCGGCTGGTGGGCAAGACGCTGGTAGGCATCTGCGGTGCCACGCAAGAGACGGTCCAGGCCAGGAATATGGCCCGGATGATTGCCGCCGGTGCGGCATCTCACAACGACCATTCGCGGAATATGGTCTTTGCCTTGCTGGCAGCGGGCGAGGGGAAAGCCCCCGGCTTCGAGATCAAGGACGAGAAGAAGCTCCACAAGGTGGCAGGATACTTCGGTATTAAAGCCGACGGTAAGGGTAAAGAGGAGCTGGCCGTTGAGGTAGCCAAAGCAGCGCTGGCCGAGTTCAGCACCAGGGAATCTGGTGAGTTGGCTTATCTCAAGAGGGCAACGCCCAAGCGTCAGGCCCTGTGGCGCAAGCTGGGCATGGCTCCCAGAGGCATAGACCGGGAGGTGGTGGAGACGCTCCATCGCACCCATATGGGCACCGACCAGGATGCCGAGCATTTGCTCGACCAGGCCCTGAGATGTGCCCTGAGTGATGGCTGGGGCGGCTCAATGATTGCTACCGATATCAGCGATATTCTTTTTGGCACCCCCGGCCCCACAGCGGCGGCCGGCAACTACGGCGTCTTGAAAGACGATGAGGTGAACATCGTCATCCACGGCCACGAGCCCACCCTGGCGGAGATGATGGTAGTGGCTGTCGTGGAAAAGGAGGCCCTGGAGCTTGCCAGGGCAAAGGGCGCCAAGGGGATAAACCTGGTGGGCATGTGCTGCAGCGGGAACGAGCTATTGATGCGGCACGGCGTGCCCATAATGGGCAACTTCCTGCAGCAGGAGCTGGGCATCGCCACCGGAGCGATAGAGGCGATGGTGGTGGACTATCAGTGCATCATGCAGGGCATCCAGGCGGCTGCGGAGCACACCCATACCAAGATTATCACTGTCTCGCCTAAGGCCCAGATCACCGGCGCCTTAGCCATGGACTTTGAGGACTCCAACGCTCTTGAGATCGCGCGCAAGATAGTGCGCCTCGCTATCGACAACTATCCCAACCGGAAAGATGTCCACATACCAGACATTATGGACCGGGTGGTAGTCGGTTTCTCCCACGAGTATATCGCCTATATGCAGGGAGGCGTCTACCGCGAGTCCTTCCGTCCCCTGAACGACGCCATCATGCAGGGGCGGATACGGGGCGCGGCCGGGGTGGTGGGCTGCAACAATGCCCAAGTGGTCCATGATGAAGCCATCACCAATGTCATCAAGGAGCTGATTCACAACGACGTGCTGGTGGTGACCACCGGCTGCAATGCGGTGACCTGCGCCAAGCAGGGGCTGCTGACGCCGGAGGTAATGGACTACGCCGGTCCCGGGTTGAGGGAGGTGTGCGCGGCTATCGGCATTCCTCCAGTCCTTCACATGGGGTCGTGCGTGGACAACACCCGCATCCTGACGGTGCTGACCCAGATGGCCACCGAGGGCGGGCTTGGTGAAGACATCGACGATCTGCCCGCGGTGGGCATCGCTCCAGAATGGATGTCGGAGAAGGCACTGTGCATCGGCGCCTACTTCGTGGCCTCAGGGGTGTACACCATCTTCGGTGTGGGTTCTCCGGTGGCCAATAGTCCTGCGGTGGCCAAGATGATGACTGAAGGCTGGATGGCCAAGGTGGGTGGAGGGCTGGAGTTTGAGCCTGACTGGCGGCGCATGGTGGCTAAGGCCCTGGCGCATATAGATGCCAAGCGGAAGGCCCTGCGGTTGGAGGAATACGACCCGCAGCGGTACGCTCTCAAGGCTAACTACGTGCCCGGCGACTCTCTCCCCTTCGAGGAGTACGCTAAGGGTAGCTACAGCCTGTCGAAGAAATAAAGCAGGAAAGCAGGTTCGAGATGAAAACTGCCCCGTTCTCAATGAGAGAACGGGGCAGTTTTCTTTATTGGCTGTCGAAGCTCAACTAGACAGGCTGAGTAACCTCTTCGAGAGCAGTCGGTTCCGAAGCCTCTTCCGTGCCCGGCTCAGGGAGCAGGAAGTCCACGGTTTCGGGGGCGACCGGCTCGGCCAAGAAACGTGAGGGAATCAGCTTGCCGATGATGACATTCTCCTTGAGGCCGATGAGCTTGTCCTTCTTGCCGGCAATGGATGCTTCAGTAAGCACCCTGGTGGTCTCCTGGAAGGAGGCTGCCGCCAGCCAGCTATCGGTGTTCAGGGAGATCCTGGTTATGCCCAGCAGGACGATGTGAGCGGTGGCCGCTTCGCCGCCTTCTGCCAGTATCTTCTCGTTGGCGTGGTCGAACTTGTACCGGTCAACCAGCCTGCCCGGGGTGAACTCGGTATCGCCCGACTGGTCGATTTGTACCTTGGAAAGCATCTGGCGCACGATGACTTCAATATGCTTGTCGTTGATGTTGACTCCCTGGGAGCGGTAGACCCGCTGCACCTCGTCCACCAGGTATCGCTGGACGGCATCCTTGCCCTTGATGCTCAGAATGTGCTGGGGGTTGATGGTGCCGTCGGTGATCTGTTCGCCGGCCTTTACCGCGTCGCCTGATTTTATCCGGATGCGAGTAGCCGCCGACACGAGATACTCTCGCTCGTCGCGTTCTTCGTAGCTGATGAAGAGCTTATTGTCCCCGATCGTCACCTTGCCGGCGACCTGCGCAATGATGGGCTGGGACTGCAGGGAGCTGGCCTTCTTCTTCCCCGCCGCGGGGCCCTTGGGTTGGGCCAGGACAGTCCCCATGTCTACCAACTGGTTGTTTTCCACCAGCAGCTTCGCCCCAGGAGGCAGAACATACTCATCCTGGTAGACCTCTGTCCGTGCGACCTTAATCTTGCGTCCCTCTTCGGCATGGATGACCTCGGCCACGCCGTCGATTTCCGATAGGATGGCTTCACCTTTCGGCACCCTGGCCTCGAGGAGCTCTTCCACCCGGGGGAGACCGCTGGTAATGTCGAGACCGACCACACCGCCGGTATGGAAGGTGCGCATCGTCAGTTGGGTGCCCGGCTCACCGATGCTCTGGGCAGCGATAATGCCGACCGCGGTGCCCAGATTCACAGGTTTGTGCCGCGCCAGGTCGTTTCCGTAGCAGGACTGGCAGACTCCTCGCTTGGTGGCGCAAATGAGATGCGATCTGACATGGGCCTTGGTTATCCCGGCGGCGACTATGGCGCGCGCTTTCGGCTGGTCGATTCTCTCGTTTCTCTCGGCGAGTACCTCTTTGGTCTTGGGATGAACAATCTGCTGCGCCGCCAGGCGGCCCACCATACGCTCCTCGAGTGGTGGCAGGATGCCTTTTTCCTCTGCCTGCGTCATCCAGATGCCATCCGGCGTTCCGCAGTCCTCTTCGAGTACCAGGACATCCTGAGCGACATCTATGAGACGCCGTGTGAGATAGCCGCTGTCGGAGGTGCGGAGCGCGGTGTCGGCCAGCCCCTTGCGAGCTCCGTGGGTGGAGATGAAGTACTCCAGCACGCTGAGTCCCTCGCGGAAGCTGGACCGGATGGGGAAGTCGATAATCCGGCCTGTCGGGTCGGTCATCAGCCCTCGCATCCCGGCCATCTGCCTGATCTGGGAGATGTTACCCTTTGCCCCGGAAGCGGTCATCATGTAGATGCCTTCGTAGCGGTCAAGCGAGCGTGAGATCAGTTCAGTGATCTTATCTGTCGTCTGGTTCCAGACCCGGACGGCTATTTCATACCGTTCGTCTTCGGTAATGAGACCGCGCTGGAACTGGCTATCACCGAGTTCGATTTCCTCTTCCGCCTTGGCCAGGAGTTTGGCCTTCTCCGGCGGCACTTTGACATCTCCCATGGCAATAGTTGTTCCCGACTTGGTGGCAAAGAGGAAACCGAGCTTCTTGAGGTTATCGAGAATGGCCGCCGTTCCCTCGTTCCCCAGCCGGCGGATACATTCAGCGGTGAGCTCTTTGAGCGCCGATTTGTCCATGACGTTATTGGTGAGGCTGCTGAAGCGCAGTTCCTCAGGCAGGGCCTGGTTGAGGATGATGCGCCCGACGCTGGTCTCTCTCATTTCGCCGTTCTGGCCGTCGCGCGCCACAATCGGCTCCCTCAAATCAAGCTGCCCCAGGTCGTAGGCCAGCCTGGCGTCTTCAAAGCTCGCGAAAGGCTGCCGCTTCCCGTCGGTCCCCGGTGTTTCCGGTTTCAGACTGGTGAGGTAGTAGAGTCCGAGCACTATGTCCAGGGTGGGGGCTACCGTAGGTTCACCGGAGCTCGGCAGCAGCATATTGTGAATGCTGAGCAGCTGCTCTCGCGCTTCTCTCACTGCCATTGGGGAAAGAGGAATGTGCACTGCCATCTGGTCGCCATCGAAGTCGGCGTTGAAGGCGGCGCA
>JAUYGE010000232.1 GCA_030690705.1 Dehalococcoidia bacterium
TCTTAGACACCCACGTAGTCTGTCATTGCGAGGGGCGGAGCCCCGAAGCAATCCGTGGATAGCGAGATGGGGCGGATTGCTTCGCTGCGCTCGCAATGACAGCAATGGTCTAATGCGTGGCCCCTCTCTGCGGTCTGCGCGTGCGGGTCCGCTCGGCAATGATGAAGTCCTCGACCTGCTGGTCGCTCTTGTACTTGGAACGGTCGTAGCGGTCGTGGTGGACGATGTCGCTGAGCGCTTTCGCCGGACGCGGCTTTGGCTCATGGGCCGGGTAGCCCACCGCTATCATGTCGTAGATGACGAAATCCTTGGGAATCCCGAGGAACTCCTTGATCTGGGCCGTCATCAGCGGCAGGGCGGTCGAGGTGACCCACTGGGAGCCGAGGCCCAGGGAGCGGGCGGCCAGGTGCATGTACAGGAAGGCCATGGCCAGCCCCGAGCGGAAGTTAGCTTCGCCGACACTGTAAAGGGCGCTGAGGATGAACTGCTCCTTGGTCCTCTGGTCGCCGAGCAGCAGAATCCAGACCGGGGCGTCCTTGAATCCGGGGTCCTCATTGGGGTCGGAGTAGGCCCGCTCGGCCCGTAGCGCCTCCTTCCGCGTCAACTCCATCTTCTTGCCGACGGCGGCTTGCTCCTTGAAGAGTTCGATTATCCGCGCACGGACCGCCGGGTCCTTGATAACGATGAACTCCCAGTGCTGGGCGTTGGCCCCCGAGGGCGCAAAGCGGGCTGCCTCGAGAATCTTCTGGACGTACTCGTCCGGCACCGGGTCTGATTTGTACCGGTGGATGCTCCTCCGCCCCTTGACCAGGGCTAGAAGGTCCTGATAATCCGTTGCCATGTCACACCTCCTGAGAGCTATCGTTCCGCTGGCTCGTGTCTGTCATTGCGAGCGAAGCGAAGCAATCCGTATCCCGGCCCCATCGAACGGATTGCTTCGGGGCTGTGCCCCTCGCGATGACAGATTAAGCCGCGCTTGTGGGCACGGCATGCCGTGCCCACACGAACCAACGGCACGCTGTGCCCCTATGATCTCTCCAGCCCCGCGAGCTGCTTCTCCAGCCTGGCCAGCTTGTCGCGGTATCCGGCCAGCTTCTCCCTCTCCCTGGCGACCAGGTCGGCGGGCGCCCGGGTGAGGAAGGCCTCGTCAGCCAGTTGCCTCTCCAGGCGTTCGCTCTGGGAGCGCAGGACGGCCATCTCCTTCTCCAGGCGCTTCCTCTCCACGTCCAGGTCCACCATCTCCACCAGCGGCAATACCACCTCGGCCTCCTTCAGCACCAGCACCACGTTCTTGTCCCCGTCCGTCCCTGCGCGCCGGGTGTCCAGCAGGTTGAGCGGCCTGACCCTGGCCAGGGTTTCTATGGACGGAACCAGAGGGCTGAGAGCCGTCTTCAGGTCAGGCGCGTAAACGTGGGCGGGCACCCACTTGGCGGCGTCCACCTTATATTCAGCCCGCGCATTGCGGATGGAGCGGACCACCTCCATGGCGGTCTCCATCACCCGCTCCGCCTCGGGGTCAACCCCGGCTCTGCCGGGGTCATCGGGCCGGGGATAGGGGGCAATCATAATAGAGCAGTCCCGACTTGTCGGGACGGGCAGGCGCTGCCAGAGCTCCTCAGTCACGAAGGGCATGAACGGGTGGAGAAGCCTCATAATGGTGTCCAGGGCGTGAAGGAGGACAGGAATCGGGGAAGGCCCCGGCCCGGCGCCCTCTTTCAGGCGGACCTTGGCCATTTCCACATACCAGTCGCAGAACTCTCCCCAGGCGAAAGCCTGAATCTGCCGGCCGGCCTCGCCGAACTGAAAGTCTGCCATAAGCTGATTCACGCTGGCTGTCACCCGGTTCAGACGGCTGAGGAGCCAGCGGTCTTCGATGGGGCGAGACTCGTGCGGTAAGGAATGAAGGACTACCTCCCCGCCGGAGGCGGGCAGGTTTCGGAGGATGAAGCGCGCCGCGTTCCAGAGCTTGTTAGCGAAGTTGCGCCCCGCCTCCAGCTTCGTCGGGCTGAGCTTCATGTCGTTGCCGGGCGAGCTGCCGGTGGCCAGGGAGAAGCGCAGGGCGTCGGCGCCGTACTGCTCGATGAGGGCGAGGGGGCTCAACACATTGCCCCGCATCTTGCTCATCTTATCCCCTTTTTCGTCCCGCACCATTCCGTGCAGGTAGACCGTGTGGAAGGGGACTTCCCCCGTGTCCTCCAGCCCCATCATTATCATGCGCGCCACCCAGAAGAAGAGGATGTCGTAGCCGGTCTCCATCACCGAGGTGGGGTAGAAGGTGCGGAAGTCTCCGGTCTCCTCCGGCCAGCCCAGGGTGGAATGGGGCCAGAGAGCCGAGCTGAACCAGGTGTCCAGCACGTCGGCGTCCTGGACCAGCGCCTTTGAATGGCATCGCTGGCACTCCTTCGGCTCCTCCAGGGCGGACGTCTCCGCCTGGCAGTCCCGGCAGTACCAGACGGGGATGCGGTGGCCCCACCAGAGTTGCCGGCTGATGCACCAGTCCTGGATGTTCTCCATCCAGTGGAAATAGACCTTCTCGAAGTGCTCCGGGATAATCTTGATTCTGCCTTCCCGCACCGCCTTGATAGCCGGCTCGGCCAGTGGCTTCGTCCGTATGAACCATTGCCGGCTGGCCAGCGGCTCCAGAACAGTCAGGCAGCGCAGGCAGTGCCCCACCGCGTGGACGTGAGGCTCAACCTTGACAAGGAGGCCGTCCTTCTCCAGGTCGGCCACCAGCGCCTCGCGGCATTTGAAGCGGTCCTGTCCCCGATACGGGCCGGCGTTCTCGTTCATGGAGCCGTCGGGGTTGAGGATGACGATGGAGGGCAGGCCATGCCGCCCGGCTATCTCGAAGTCCACCGGGTCGTGGGCCGGGGTAACCTTGACGGCGCCCGTCCCGAAGGATGGGTCTACGGCGCTATCGGCCACGATGGGCACCTCCCGTCCGACGGCGGGAAGGATGACCTTCTGCCCCACGATGTCCCTGTAGCGTGGGTCGTCGGGATTGACCGCCACAGCGGTATCGCCCAGGATGGTCTCAGGTCGGGTGGTGGCCACCACTATGAAGCCGTCCTTCCCTCCCGGGGAAGGAGTCGCCATGCGGTAGCGCACGTACCAGAGGTGTCCCTGCACCTCGCGGTGCTCGGCCTCTAGGTCAGAGAGGGCGGTCTGGCAGCGCGGGCACCAGTTGATAATGCGCTCTCCACGGTAGATAAGCCCCTTGTCGTAGAGGCGTTTGAAGGCGGTGCGCACCGCCCGCGAGGGCCCGGCATCCAGGGTGAACCGCTCTCGCTCCCAGTCGCACGAGGCGCCCAGTTTCTGGTGCTGTCTGGCGATGGTGCTGCGGGTTTCTCCCACCCATTTCCACACCCGCTGTTCGAACTGCTCACGTCCTATCTGTTGACGGGTCAGCCCTTCTTTGGCCAGCAGCCTTTCCACCACCACCTGGGTGGCGATGCCCGCATGGTCCACTCCGGGCAGCCAGAGGGTGGGCTCTCCCTGCATGCGGTGCCAGCGGGTCATGATATCCTCGATGGTGGCGGTGAGGGCGTGGCCCAGGTGGAGCTCGCCGGTGACGTTGGGCGGCGGCATGGTGATGGTAAACGGCTTCTTGGATTTATTGGGGCGGGGAGCGAAAAGACCGTGGGCGAGCCAGAACTGGTACCACCTGTCCTCTACTCTGGCCGGCTCGAAGGCGGGTGGCATCTCTTGGGGTAAAGCAGGATCATTGCTCATTCGCTTTTCAATAAAGAAAGGCAGTGAGTGCTTATCAATCCGTTCACCCTGAGCTTGTCGAAGGGTGAACCCCGACGACCCGGGGCCGTTGTGGTTCGACAGGCTCACCACGAACGGCACCAATCTCGGGGCGGTTGCCAAAGAGTCCCATAGAGCCTGTAGCTACTAGACTTGCTCGGCTTGCTTGTTGTCCTCGACCTTGGCCTGGGCTACCCGCTCGCGGAACTCCCTCAACCGGGGGAGGTCACTGAAGCCGGATAGGAGCACTATGGCTCGCAAATCAGTGAGCCGGTCAATGGGGAAGTCGCCGCCCCTGACCTCGTGGCGGCCGATGGCCTCTTCGAGCATCTGCCTTGCCCTGGTGTAGCCCTCGATGTTTATCTCCGACCTTGGACCGACAAAGAGGAGCAGGCCCTTCTGGGCCTCTTTGGGGATGCAGCGGGCGGACAGAGCGCCGGCGGACAGTGCTTTCGCAGCTACAGTGTACAGGTTCACTGTGGGGTCCAGCATGTCGATGGAGTCCCGGTTATGGAAAATGGCGCGCACCTTATCGCCAAAATCCTTCGCCTTCGAGAAAGAGTAGCCGAGGACGGAGAGGCCCTGCCAGGAAGCCATGATGTCGCCGGCATCGACGACCTTGACTCCCACCTTGTCTTTCTTGGCCTCTCCCGCGCCCAGCAGGCTGAACATGGGGCGCAGCAACCACGAGTTCATATTGTAGTAGGCGTCCTCCAGCGAGCCGGCCTGCCTCTTCCATATGTTGTTGTCGAAGACAAGGATGCCGTCGGCATGTTCCCGCAACTCGCTGATGCAGTCGACGGAGTTGGCGGCCATCAGGGCGCCTTCCTCGTCGCTGGGCAGCACGGCCAGTACGTAGACAGGCTCGCGGAAGTTGGCTTTGAGCTCCTTGACCAGTGTGGGCGCCCCGCCGGAGCCGGTGCCGCCGCCCGTTCCCACGACCACCAGGAAGGCGTCAACGTACTCCCTCAGCCGGCGGTTTATGGCATCGAGCATGGTGTGGAGCCCGCTCTTGGCCACCGCGGCCCCGGTGGTGCGGGACATGCCCACGCCGTGTCCTCTGACCTCAGTCTGGCCGATCAGGATTCTCTCATCGTGG
>JAUYGE010000235.1 GCA_030690705.1 Dehalococcoidia bacterium
GACGGCTGGCAAAGGCTCGCATTCCACCTCTCTCAGGCCCAGCGCCTCGGTGGCGGCCTCTTCCGTGCTGGCTGCCACGGCGGCCACCGGAGAGCCCATGCACCTGACGATGGCGTCGGGCTGAAGGCCCCAGCCCCTGAAAAGATAGGGGGGCACCGCGGTGGGTGGCAATACCATCCCGGGCTCCAGACCGCTGATTTCATCTATCCCGGGAGGCAGGTCATTGTGAGTCACCACGGCGGCGACGCCGGGGACCCTTTCGGCCTTGTCGGTGATGATTCGCTTGATTCGCGCATGGGCATGCGGGCTGTAGAGAATCTTGCCCGTTAGCATGCCGGGGACTTCCATGTCCTGCATGAACTTGGCCGTGCCGGTTACCTTGTCAAAGCCGTCCAGTCTCTTTATCGGCTTACCTATGTAGTGGAACTTAGTCATTTTTCTTGACCTTCGCTGCCCCACGGACAGCCTTGACGATGTTGGGATATACGCCACATCGGCACAGGTTGCCTGAGAGCGCCTCCTTCACCTCTTGCTCGGTGGGGTCGGGATTGGAGTTCAGCAGCGCCTCGGCTGACAATATCATGCCCGAGGTACACATGCCACATTCGAAGGCATAGTTGTCTATGAATGCCTGCTGGAGGGGATGGAGGTTGCCGGTGGTTGTCCCCCGCATTCCCCCGGCGGTCATGACGCTGGTGTCTCGCAGCCCTTCGATAGTCATGATGCTGGCGCCGTTGCATTCAACAGTGAGCGTGGTACAGGATAGAATCGGCTTCCCTTCCCTGAGGACCGTGCAAGAGCCGCATCCTCCGTGGCTGCACCCCACTTTGGTCCCCTTCAACGATAAGACTTCCCTCAGGGTGTAGAGGAGGGTGTGCCAGGGCTGGACCTCAACCCCCACTTCTAACACCTGGGGAGTGCCGTTGATGACGAGGTTTACAGTCGGCCGCCGGCTAGTTCGCTGCTTCATGCCAGTCACCTCCTTCTGTCCGAGTCAGTGCCAATTATATTTGGGTTGAGGCGGGATTTCAATAAAAGCTGGCGGGATGGACAAATCGTTCTCAAGTTATGCTAGAATAGGCGAACGTCCGCCAGGTTCCGTTTTGCAGGCACGCTACTGGTAAAGGAGGTTCCGATGGCAGAGTTTTCGGTGGTTGGCAAGAGTGTTCTCCGCCTGGATGCCCCTGATAAGGTGACGGGAAAGGCCAAGTACACCGCCGATTTCAAGCTTTCCCGCATGCTTCATGCCAGGGTCTTGAGGAGTCCTCATCCACATGCCAGAATCGTCCGCATCGACACTTCAAGGGTGATGGAAGTGCCCGGTGTGAGAGCGGTGGTTACGGGCGATGATATGCCTGTCACTGGAGGAAAAGACGTACCAACCGAAAGGCTGGGATTTGTGCGGGACCGCTGGCTCTTGGCCCGGGACAAAGTCCGCTTTGCAGGAGAGGCAGTGGCCGCAGTGGCTGCCGAGACACCGGAAGAGGCGGAGGAAGCGCTGTCCCTGATAAAGGCCGAGTACGCCGCGTTGCCGGCAATTTTCGACCCGGAGGAAGCGATGAAGCCCAATCCTCCGGTGATTATCCACCCCGACTTTCAGAGCTACTATAAGGTAAGCCTCCCAGGCTGGTTGAACGAGCCAGACCTTCCCAATGTCCTGTTCCACCGGAGGATCAAGAAGGGCGACCTGGAGAAGGGATTTAAGGAGGCCGACATCATCCTTGAAAACCGGTTCTCCTGCGGGCGGATAAGCCACGCTGCGCTGGAGCGCTTCAATAGCATGGTGGAGCCTCGTAGCGACGGCGGCTTCAACGTCTGGGAGACCACTCACATGGCCCACCGGCATCGGGCGGACTTCGCCAGGATCTTCGGCGTTCCCCATTCCCGGGTCCGCTGGATAGCGTTGTATATGGGAGGGTGCTTTGGCAACGGCACCGATACCCTGGTCGGCACCGGCATAGCGGCGTTGCTGGCTCGAAAGACGGGCAGGCCGGTCAAGCTGATGTCCACGCGTGAAGAGGTCTTTCAGGATGGCTCCACGAGGGAGCCCATCATCGTCTATATCAAGGACGGCGTGAAGAAGGATGGCACCTTGGTGGCGCGGGAAGTGAAGCTCATCGTCCACGCCGGTGCGTACACCGGGTTGATGGCCCAGGTCGCTCGAAGCGCTCCCTTCGGGGCCACCGGCACCTATCATGTGCCCAATCTGAAGATCGATTCCTTCGCCGTAGCCACTAATGAGCCCCCCGCCTCTCCCTTCCGGGGTTTTGGGGTGGCGCAGCTGGCGTGGGGCATAGAGAACCACATGAACATGCTGGCGGCGGAGCTTGGTATGGATCCGCTGGAGCTGAGGCTGAAGAACCTGTTGAGGGAGGGACAGCCGGATGGCGTGGGGCAGCCCACCCAAAGCTTCGGCGCCAGGGATTGTCTGGACAAGGCGGCGGAGTGGATTGAGTGGAACAAGCCGGCGGCTGTGGAGAAAGGCCCTTGGAAGCGGGGCAAGGGGATCGCCGTGGGCGCCAAGAACACCATCGGGGGGACTACCTCGGTGGTGCTGGTCAAGGTGCATCCGGATGCCACCATCGAGTTGCGGCACAGCGTCCACGAGGTGGGGCAGGGGGGCCTGACGGCCATGGCCCAGATAGCCGCTGAGGAGTTCAGTACCGGTATCTCCAGCATAAAGACGGTCCAGCTCGACACCGACTACACTCCTTTTGACTATGGCACGCTGAGCAGCCGGGCCACCTTCAACAACGGCAACGCTCTGCGGCTCGCCTGTCAGGATGCCAAGCGCCGGATACTCGAGCTGGCCTCGACGAAGCTCGGTGTGTCCGCTGAATTGATGGACATCAAGGATGGCAAGGTGTTTGTTAAGGGAGCGGAGGAGAGGGTTATTCGAATCGGCGACCTCTTCACCCCATTCGGGTTCTTGCATCAGGGAGGAGAGCTGATCGGGCGCGGTGTGTATACCTGTCCGGTGACCACGGAGGACCTGGAGACGGGACAGGGCAAGAGGGTGATGGCTTACCAGGCTCACGGGGCGACCGCCGCCGAGGTGGCGGTGAACGAAGAGACCGGCGAGGTGAAGGTCTTGCGCATGGGCTCCTGCTTCGACATGGGGTATCCGATAAACCCCAAGATGTGCGAGCAGCAGATAGAGAGCGGAGCGGCCATGGGGATGAGTATGGCGCTGACGGAAGAAGTTGTCGTCACGAATGGCCGGATAGTCAATCCCAGTTTCATGGACTACAAGTGCCCCACCGCCCTGGATGTTCCTCACAACAAGGATATGGGGGCGATGATAGCCGCCGCGCCGCACAGCGACGGGCCGTACGGCGCCAAGGGGCTGGGAGAGGCCGTCATGGTAACACCGGCACCGGCCATCGCTCAGGCGATATACGAAGCGGTCGGCGTCCGGCTAAATGACTCTCCTATCACCAAACAGCAGATCGTGGCGGCGCTCAAGGCCCAGAGGGGGAAGAAGGGGTAGGCCGCGGTCCGCTAATGCGATTTCCCCAGTCGCCTCACCTTTCTCGGGGCGGCGAGCCACTCGAAAGCGCAGGCCGCCACCAGACCGCCCATCACGGTGTACAGCGCCGAAAGATAGGTGCCGGTCAGCTCGAACAGATACGCCGCAAATCAGGCAGCGAAGGCTGCTCCGATGCCGAAGGCCATGATTATCACCCCGTTAATGGCCCCGAAGCTGCTTGGAGCACCTTCAGGGAAGGTGGGCGACCACCTCGATCTCCAGCTTGAACTCAGGCCAGCCCAGCCTCTTGATGCCGATCAGGGTGCTGGGCGCCGCCGTCTCATCTCCGGGCTCGTTGCCCCAGAGCTCGGGGAAGTTGTCGCACCGCCACTTCGATAGCCTCACCATCCCGTCCATGTCGGTGGTGTATGTGTGCATCTGGACCACGTTCTCGAGCCTGGCGCCAGCGGCCTCCAGGTCCACTTTCAGGTTATGCACCACCTGGGCGATCTGCTTCTGCAGGTCGCCTTTGCCGACCAGCTTGCCATCGTCGTCAATGGGTACCACACCGGCCATAAGGAGCAGGGTACCGCCCTTCACCCGCGCTCCGTAGGAGTACGAGCCGATGGGTTTGCCGAGCCGGGGTACCTTGAGTATGTCTCTCGCCATGTACTCCCTCCCTGTCTCTCTCCGAACTCCTTGCTTACGGCCGCCTCAATGTATGTGGGCGACGACCTCGATCTCCAGCTTGAACTCGGGCCAGCCCAGCCTGTCCACGCCAATCAGGGTCCCGGGTGCTCCCGTTTCGTCACCGCTCTGCTTGCCCCA
>JAUYGE010000239.1 GCA_030690705.1 Dehalococcoidia bacterium
CGTGCCCCGTTCCTGCGTCAAGTAGATTCCGCCAGCACCCAGGCTCCATTTCAACCGCTTGACGACCTCTGTGTCAGGATGCCCGAACCTGTTGCCGGCGCCGGACGAGATGATCGCCACTTGGGGCTTCACCACAGCCAAAAACCCTTCCGAAGTAGAAGTCTTGCTCCCGTGATGGGCCACCGCCAGCACATCGCTCTGCGATAAAGCCCGGCGGAAGATCAGCTCCCGCTCCCCTTCCACGGTAATGTCCGCCGTGAAAAGGAAGCTCACCTCACCTACCACAAGGCGCAGCACTACGCCGTTGTCGTCCACCTCCACCTCACCGTCCTTTCCCTTCAAAAACTGAGCCTGCGGATTGAGCACTTCTATTCTCGCCACCGCCCCCAGACGGATTTCCTGCCCGACCCGTGCTCTGGTATGCCTTATCCCTTTCTCCTTCAGTATCTTCCGCCACTCCTGATAGAGAAGCGAGGGGTAGGGCACCTCAGGCTCCAGAACTTCGCCCACGTCATAGCGTTCCAGCAAACCAACCAATCCCGCCAGGTGGTCGGCATGGGGCTGAGTCGACACCACCAACTCTATCTTTCTGTCCCAGAAGGGAAGCTGACGGCTCAGCTCCAGATTGAGTTTCTGCGGACTGGGACCGCCGTCAATGAGAACGTCCCTGCCGGGCGCCTGCACCAGAATCGCTTGCCCCTGGCCGACATCGAGAAAGCTCACTCGCCACTGCTCTCGCGGCCCACTCAAGGCCGCTACCCAGACCAGAATGGTCACCGCCAGAAACGAAGGCAGTACCACCTTTGGAGACCATGTTGGGCTCCCCCGCGCTTGGGACTGCTCCCTATCTTCTGCCACATGAGAGAAGCGGGCGAGCGCAGCCCTGGCAGCGAGCCAGGTGACGATAATCAGAAGATAGTATGCCAGCACGAGACCGGAGCTCAACTTGACCTCCACGGAAGCCAGTGGAAGCAGGGAAAACGCGCCGGCCACGCCGTGCATGTAGGTGAGAAACAGCCAGTCTACCCAGGCCGCCACCTGTGCCAGCACCGGTACCACGAGACCGAGTATGCCGGTCGCCACGGAGGCGGGAATGATACCCGCCAGGGCCGGCGAGACAAGCAGAGTTGCCGGCAGACCGACGAGCGAAATCAGACCGAAAGAATAGGAAATCACCGGCCAGGTCATTATTATCGCACCCAGGCTGATGGCTCCGGCATCGACAACAAGACTCGCAATCGAAACGGCGATGCCGTTTTCGCCCAGGAAACGGGCGACTGCTTTCCGTCCGAGGGCATGGAGCGGAGGAGCGACCAGGACCATGCCCAGCGTGGCCAGAAAGCTCAACTGAAAGGAGGCCGTCCACATGACCCGGGGGCTGACGGCCACCATCACCGCGGCAGCGAAGGCCAGAGCGGAGAAGGCGCTGCGCTGCCTGCCCAGAAGCTCGGCGGCGAGGAACAGGCTGGCCAT
>JAUYGE010000261.1 GCA_030690705.1 Dehalococcoidia bacterium
ATTGCCGCCGTGAGCCTGGACTACATGCCTGGCGATGGCCAGACCGAGCCCTCTGCCCCCACCGGAGCGGGCTTTGACCGCCTTGTAGAAGCGCTCGAAGATGCGCGGCAGGTCGCTGGCTGAGATACCCATGCCGGTGTCTGCCACCGAGACCACGATGTTGTTGCCCTCAACCCTGGCCGACAAGGTAATCCTGCCCCGCGGCGGAGTGAACTTGATGGCATTGTGACTCAGATTGACCAGGACTTGCGCTACCCTCTCTTCATCGGCCGGCACTTCGGGCAAGTCCGGGGGGATATCCAGGTCCAGCCTCAGCCCTCCCCTCTCCGCCTGCGCTCCGAGTCTATCAGCGACCTTCCTGAGCACTTCGCCCGGCGCAACCGGCCTTATCTTGAGCGGCACCCGGCCGCTTTCAATGCGGGACAGCTCTCCCAACTCGTTCACTATCTGGGTCAGTCTGTCCACTTCAACGTGCATCTTGTGCAGGAAATCCCGGGCGGCCGCCTCATCGTGAAGCGCCCCATCCTGAAGGGTCTCGGTGATGGCCTTGAGCGACGCTATCGGGGTACGCAGCTCGTGGGAGATATTGGAGACGAAATCCTGCCGGACCATTTCCAGACGCCGGAACTCGGTGAGGTCCTGGAGCAGTACCAGCGCACCGCCTCCGAGAGGCGTGGCTATCATGCCGAGGGACCTCTTTCCCGGCGCGGTCTCCACCATTCCCCTTTGCGGTCCGCCGGTCTTCAGACACTTCTTCAGCATGTCATCCAGCTCATGGTCGCGCACCGCCTCGATGAAGGGCAGCCCCATCGCCTTATCGCCGGCGAGCCCGAACGTCTTCTCCGCGGCGCTGTTCACCATGGTCACCCGGCCCTCGATATCAACCACCAGGATGGCGTCGCTCATGGCGGACAAGATAGCCCCCATCTTGTCCCTCTCGCCGGTGAGAGCGGACACCATGTCCTTGAGCCTGAGAGCCATTTGATTGAAAGCCCTGGCAAGCTCGCTGACCTCGTCCCTGGAGGTTACCCTGATCTCCTGGTCCAGTTCTCCATCGGCCATTCTCTTGGACATGTGGGTCAGCTGTTTCACGTGCTCGGTGGTGATTCTGGATATTTGGAGCGCCAGCATGATGGCGATGACGGCGGCACCCAGGGCTCCCCAAACTATCGTCCTGGCGATACGTCCCATGGTCTTATCAATATCAGCTAAATGGAGGGATACCCGAGCTATGCCCGCTATGCTGCCGCCTATCCTTACCGGCACAGCGACATATATCATGTCGTAGCCCAGAGTGGCGCTGTAGCGGATGTTGCTTCCTGCTCCCTGAGAAAGGGCCTCGATGACCTCAGGCCTGGCGGCGTGGTTCTCCATGGTGGCCGGGTCTGTCTCTGAGTCGCCGAGCACCACCCCATCTTTGCGAATAATAGTGACCCGAGCGCCAATATTGCCTCCGAGTCTCTTCGCGAGGGCATCCATCCCATCCTCTCGTCCCGGGGCAAAATATGGAGCGCTGCTGTCTCCAATCAGCCGCGCTTGGCTGGTGAGGTGGGCCCGCACCTCGTCCAGGTAGCTCTCTTTGAACAGGTGCACCAGGTAGATGCTGAGCCCGGCGATGATTACCATGATGAGCAGGGTAAAGGCGGTGGCTATCCGCCATCTGATGCTGTGGAACACTCTACTCCTTGAATTTGTAGCCCGCGCCCCGGACCGTCAGAAGGAACCGGGGATGTGACGGGTCACTCTCAATCTTTTGCCGCAACCACCTGATATGCACATCTACCGTACGGGTGCCGCCTACGTACTCGTAGCCCCAGACCTTCTCCAGAAGATGGTCGCGGCTGAATACCTGTCCCTGGTTCCGCATCAAGAAGACGAGCAAGTTGAACTCCTTGGGCCCGAGGTCGAGCGGGCCCCCCCCCATCGAGACCTGGTGGCGGGCGAGGTCAACCTCAAGCTCGCCGGCCTTGATGGTCGGAGGAAGCTTCTCCTTGACCGGAGTTGCTTCCGGCTTCATCATCTCCGTGCGTCTCAGCATGGCCCGCACGCGCGACAGGAATTCCCTCATTCCGAAGGGCTTGGTCATATAGTCGTCGGCCCCAAGCTCCAACCCGACTACCTTGTCTATTTCCTCACTCCTGGCGGTGACCATGAGAATGGGCACTATCATTTCCCGGCGCAGGATACGGCAAACTTCGAAGCCATCGAGTTTGGGAAGCATGACGTCAAGGACAATCAGCTCCGGTTTCTCTCTTCGGGCGACTTCGAGGGACTCCACGCCGTCGGCAGCGGTGACCACGAGATAGCCCTCTTTGACCAGGTTGTACTTGAGGACGCTGAGCAAGGTGAGGTCATCCTCAACGATGAGGACTTTGCTGCCTTCCATCTTTCCCTAATATAGCACAAAGAGAGGTTGCGTGGCCCGATGACCTCTCACCCCGGGACAAAATCACTTCCTGATTACTATCTCCCAGTCTGTCTTGTTTAGTTGGTTCGAATTCAACACCTCGTATCCGTCGGCTTCCATACCTCGCGGGAGTTCAGTTACGGCAGTGGGATCATCCACGATTATCCTCAGAATGTTCCCCTCTGCAAGATCATCCAATGCCAGCTTGGCATACACGAAATTATAGGGGCACTTCGTTCCCTTCAGATCAAGCTCCTTATCGAACTTGATATCAGCCAGGAAAGTGCCGTTGATGTAAGCTCGCGTCCTTTCCTCCTTCGGATGTTCAAACACTTCATTGGCAGGGCCGTGCTCCACAAGCTCCCCAAGATAAAGATGGATAACATAATCGGCAAGCCTGATAGCCTGGTGAATGTTATGAGTGACTATGACTATGGTATAGTCCTTTTTGAGCTCCACCAGCTTCTTCTCTATGGTCTGCGAGGACACCGGGTCGAGGGCGGAGGTGGGCTCATCGCATAACAGGATCTCGGGACGGACGGCGAGGCTTCTTGCCAGGCACAGGCGCTGCTGTTGTCCCACGGACAGCCTCGACGCAGGCGCCCGGAGCCGGTGCTTCACTTCGTCCCACAGACTGACGGTTTGCAGGCAATCCTGGACAGTCCTGTCCAAAGCCTTCCTGTCCCTTTCTCCGTGAATCCTGGGACCGTAGGCCACGTTGTCATAAATAGACATTGGCAACGGAGATGGCTTCTGGGCGAGCAACCCTATCTTCTTCCTTAAGGCGGTTACATCCAATCTACGGTCCATGATGTTCTGGCCGTCGACCAGTATCTCGCCGGAGACCCTGGTCTCATCGGTCGACTCTATCAGCCGGTTAATGGACCTGAGCAAGGTTGTCTTCCCGCAGCCTGAGGGTCCGATAATGGCGGTAATCTGCCGGCCGGGGATAGATAGAGATATGTCTTTCAGGGCAACGCTTTTTCCGTAGAAGACACTCAGGTGCCGGATACTGATACACGTCTCGTTCATTTGTGACCGGACCTTTGAGGTCGTTCATTGACATCGAACACCGTTCGCCCTGAGCCTGTCGAAGGGCGGTTCATGGTTCGACAAGCTCACCATGAACGGGGCCGTCTTCAGTCGCTAAACAACCCTCCTTATCTACTTGACTACGTGTTTCGCCAACCGCCTCGATAGAAGCCGTGAGGCTATGCTGATTAGAAGGATTATGACCAGGAGGATAACTGCCGAGGCATATGCTCTCTCCCGTACTTCAGGGAAAGGGGTGCCGAGCTGGAAGAAGATGGCCAGCGGCAGAGAGGCCACCGGGTCAAGAAGCGAAGTCGGGATGCGGTCCGTGTAGCCGGCAGTGAATAGAATCGAGGCGGCGTCTCCAATGCCTCTCCCGAAGGCCAGCAGGGCCGCGGTCAATATCCCGGGCAGCACTTGCCTGGTCACCACCTTGACGGCGGTCTCCGAACGGGTGGCTCCCAGCGCGTATGAGGCATCTTTCAGGTCCGCAGACACCGTCCTTATTACTTCGTCCATCGCCCTGGCCATGATGGGGATTTCAAGGAGGGTTAACACTACGATTCCACCCAGCAGTGACGCCCTCATCCCAAGGTAAAGCATGATAATGAAGCCGAAGGCCCCATAGACAATTGAAGGGATGCCCCATAAGATGTCCAGGCACAACCTGACAAGACCGGCAAACCGGGCCCGTCCGATATACTCCCGCTGCAGAAACAGGGCCACCGGAAGGGAGATGACGAAGGCCAGCACCGTAGCCCCGATGGCCAGATATAAGGAACCGACGATGGCATTCAGGATGCCCCCTTCCCTGCCCAGATAGTACCCACCCTTGGGGGTTTGCGTAATCATAGAGAGGTCGAGTGCCGGCAGCCCTCTCCAGATGACCATCACAATCATGGTTAGAAGGACGCCCACAACGATGACTACCGAGGCTACCATCAGGCACTTAAAGATGGCTTCCTCCATCTTCCTCCTGCCCATCTATGCCCACCTCCGCTGAACTCTTGCCAGGGCCAGTCTGGCTGCAACATTGAAGACAAGGACCATCACCAGCAACACCAGTGCGGCCAGCAACAACGCTGAATCATACAGGGGTACCGACATCATCTCGCCGTAGTTATTGGCAATCAGCGCGGTCAGCGGATAGGCCGGGTCCATCACCGAAGAGGGCGCCCGGGCCACATTTCCCACCACCATGAGCACGGCCATGGTTTCCCCAAAGGCGCGGGAAAACCCCAGAACAACGGCTGCCGCCACCCCCGGCAAAGAGGCCCGCATGACCACATGCTTTGCCGTCTCCCACCTGGTGGCGCCGACGGCCAGCGATGCTTCCTTGATGTCCCGGGGCACCGTTCTGAATACCTCTTCCGAAACAGAGGTCACTACCGGGATCACCATTATCGCCAGCACGATACCGCCGGCAAGGACGTTGAAGCCGATACTGATGCCACCCAGCGATAGAGCGAGAATGCCCCAGATCCCATAGACGACGGACGGTATGCCGGCGAGCAAGTCCAGCGCGGGTTTCACCAGGGCCCGCACTTTGTTGGGCGCATATTCGGCGAGATACAGGGCGCTTAACAAGGACAGGGGTAAAGCGATGATTCCTGCCAGGCCAGTCACCCACAGGGTGCCCATGATAAAGGGATAAAAGCCGAATTCCCCCCTTGACGGGCACCAGACGGAAGAAAAGAGCAGCTCGCTCAAAGGCCTGGCTTCCAGGATGGGCCACGACTTCAGGAGCAGCCCGATACCAATGAAAACGGCAACGGACGCCACGAAGACCGTGGCCACGAACATCAGCCTCGTCGCCGCCAGGTCGGCCCATCTTCTGCCAATCAACCGGCTCAAACCTTTCTCCAACAAGGGGAGTCCTCTGCGTGAGAACTCCCCTCCCTGCAATCTCATTCCTCTCCCTTGACGGGAGAGGCTAGGTGAGGGTGAGCTTCTCACGAGGGGCCCCCTCTCTCTAAACTCTCCCCCTTGGCGGGGGAGAGAACAGGCCGACGGATTGCTTCGCCCCGATTATGCATCGGGGCTCGCAATGACAAGGACGCTCAGCCCAGTTTTGCCAGCTCCTTCTGGAACTTTTCTTTCGACAGCGGCACGAACCCCGCCTCAGCGGCGTAGCGCTGACCATCCGTGAGAATCCACTTCACGAACTCCCTGGTGACCCCTTTGAACTCCCGGAGGGTTACCAGATTGAGCTCTCTGGCGGGTGGTGAGGGGTAAACTCCGGCAGCTATCGCCCGCGTTACCTCGTCCAGGGTGCTGTAGAAATTCTCCTCCGGGTCGATCTTGCCGTTTTCATTAAGGTCTATGGGGATGATCAGAAGTCCTTCAACTTGCTTCCTGCTCTTAGCATCATAGACGTACCCGATGTTGTTGAAGCCTATGCCGAGGGGATCCTTTCTCACGGTCTCGGCCAGCCCCGGGTCTCCGTAGACGCCTATACCAAGCAGGTCCTCCTGCTTCTGGCCCAGGTACAGGGCCCAGGTCTCGGGCGCGCCTGCCGCATCGCTTCTGGTGTAGACGTGAAGTTCTGTCTTGCCGAAGGCCTTGGCTCCGGGAAAGACGTTCTTCCAATCAGTCACCTTCCCGGAAATCCAGATGTCCACCAAGCCTTGCCTCTTTATCCCCTTGGCGAGAAGGTCTTCTTTCACCGGGTTGGCTGCGCTGGCAATGAGGACGACAGCGTCAACTACCGAGCCCACATAGAACGCCCCCTTCTCAACCTCCGCAGGGAAGACGGCACGGCTCACCATGCCGATGTCCACCAGCCCGCCCAGAGCATCGGCGGCTCCTTTGCCGGCGCCTCCCGCCGAGACATCAATCCTCACTCCAGGATGGATTTTCTGGAACTCCTCCGCCCATTTGACCATCATCGGGTAGAGGGCCCAGGCCCCGGACACAGCGATCTTGCCTTTCAACTCGGGCGTTGCCGGAGTCGAGCCCCCTGTTTGGGATGTGGATGGCCCCGGAGTTGCCCGCTTCTCCTGTGGGCCGCAGGCGCTAAGGAGCAGCGCTGCCAGCAGCAAGGCCAGTGCTGAGACAAACAATTTTTGCTTGCTCACCAGTTTGTTCACGGGTGAATCTCCTTGCACCACGGCCCCGACATGGACCGGCGGGCCGAAAGCTGGTCTCCCCCGGTTCCATGCGGCCTACGCTCTCAGGGTTTGGGTGTGTATGCCGCACTCGCCGCCGCACTTGCTGGTATCCTGCCATCTGCCATCCCGCTCAAGTACGCCTCCGGGTCGCGAGCAAGGAGCGCAACCAAGGGAACGGTAGCCCTTGCTGTACCACGGATGGGGCTCTATGCCTTTCGTAGCGATGTACTTCCATATCTCGGCTTCGGTGAAGGTGAGAATGGGGTTGATCTTGATGAGTCCGCCCTTATTCTCTACCTCCTGGTAGTCCTCTCTGGTCCTGCCTTCAGTGTTCCGAAGCCCGGTCACCCAGGCATCCAGGTTGGCGACGGCTACCTTCGTCGGGTCTACTTTAAGCAGCCGGCAGCATTCATCCGGGTCTCTTTTATAGATTGCTTGACCCGTTTCGGCTTCCACTTGAGACGCCTTCTTATCGAATTCCGCCGAGGGCAACAGCACCACTTCCAGAGCATCATCCTTGAGGCCCTCGGGGACACTGTTCGCGACAATGTACACCGTGGCACGAAGGTTCATCTTCCTGTTCATCTTCCTCAGATAGTCATAGGTCTCCGGCGGTTTGAAGCGGGTCATGACTGAGAAAACCTTGATGTTGGGGTCCACCTCTCTGGCAATGTGAACGGTGACCATGCTGTCTTTCCCAAAGGAACAGGCCACCCCTATTTTGGGATAGCGCTTCAAAGCATCGGCGATGACCTCCTTGGCATGCGTGACCTTCTCGTCCATGTCGCGTTATCCTCCTTCATCGGTCAATTGTTGATTGTTTTAATCATCGTACTCAACAATTTTCAGTAGTCTAGCATCCGGCGGAGGAGTTGTCAATAGTCTTGCACCACAAAATTCTGGCAGAGGCGACATGACAAGAGGCAGCTTATCGGGGTACAGGGGGAGCAGTGCAGTGACGTTACCTGAGAGGCAAAACGCTGGCAAATTTAAGAGCTCCGGCTATATTTGTCATTGCGAGCGAAGCGAAGCAATCCGTCTGAGGCGGAGGGGTACGGATTGCTTCGGGGCTACGCCCCTCGCAATGACGGAGGAAGTGCCTAGCGGAGGATGGCGCCTACCGCATGAAAGAGTCCACCACCAGCCGCAGCCCCACCAGCATCAGGGCCAGCGCCAGCAGCCGCACGATCATGCCCCCACCCACACGGGAGGAAAGCCTGGCGCC
>JAUYGE010000263.1 GCA_030690705.1 Dehalococcoidia bacterium
AAATGTCATTCTGAGGAGCGAAGCGACGAAGAATCTCGGTGGGGTTGGTGTAGCACAGATAGGCCCCATCCCTTGGAGATCCTTCGCTTCGCTCAGGATGACACGGGGGCGGTACTTTTGGGGCAAAGCCCTGTCATTGCGAGGAACGCAGTGACAAAGCAATGACAATGCAGGCCAAATCTCACGTTTCACTCTTTCTCACCAGGGCGCAGATGTTTCGAGAGAAGACCTTCAGGGGAAAGGTGTAAGCCTTCTCAGGGGCTATGCTCACCACCTCGAAGCCGGCAGCCGTCAGCGCCTTCCGCAGCTCCGACGCGGAATAGAGATAGTAGTAGCGGTGGAAGACCTCGCCCTTCGTCCTCCAGGGCACCATCAGCTCCTTCGGCTTCAGCCAGAAGCGGGGCTGCCACCGGTTCCAGACGGTGAGAAAGGCCTCCCCGCCGGGCTTCAGCACCCGGCGCAGTTCTTCGAAGGCTTGCCTTCTCTCTTGCTGACCCTCGATGTGGTGGTAGCTGGCCACCGCGATAGCCCGGTCAAAAGTCCCGTCATGGAAGGGGAGCGAGCGGGCATCCGCCAGCACCAGGTTGGCGATGAATCCGAACTTCCCTGAGTACTTCCGGGCGAGACGGAGCATCTTGCCTGAGATATCCACCCCCCAGAGATCAAAGCCTTCCCTGAAGGGCGGGAAATCGGGCCCGTGGGCGCAGCCCACGTTCAGCAGACGGCCTTTCTTCCAACGCCGGGCCATCTCCTCCAACTCCCGCCGGAGGAGGGGCCAGTGCCGCCGTCCGTACCAGCTCTCTGCTATGTGGTCGAAGACCTTGTCGTCGTAGATGCGCTTTGCCTCCCCGCAGGAATTTGCTAAACTTGGAAAAGGTCATTGTAGAGGAAACCATAGCTTGAGGAAAGTTTCAAGGACTATCTCCGGCGTGACGCCGGTGGCGGTGATGACCGAGCCCATGGGGTGCCCGGGCGAGTGCGTCTATTGCCCCACCTATCCGACCGCTCCTCAGAGCTACACCGAGACCTCGCCGGCGGTAATCAGGGCCAGGGCCTGCGACTATGAGCCGCGCAAACAGGTGGCAAAGCGGCTCCGGATGCTGGATGCGATGGGACACCCGTCCGACAAGGTGGAGCTGATTGTCATGGGGGGCACCTTCCTATCTCTTCCGGAAGACTACCAGCACCAGTTCATCAAGGGCTGCTACGATAGCCTCAACGGGGTGGAGAGTCCCTGTCTGGAGGAGGCCAAGAGACTGAACGAGACGGCCGGGCACCGCTGTGTGGGCCTGTGCATCGAGACCCGCCCGGACTGGTGCGGTCAGCGCGAGATAGAGCGGATGCTGGAGATGGGGACCACCAGGGTGGAGCTGGGGGTGCAGACCCTCGATGATAGTATCTACGAGCGTGTCAAGCGGGGGCACAAGGTGGCCGACGTGGTTACCGCTACCCGGTTGCTGAAAGACCACGGCTTCAAGGTCTATTATCACTGGATGCCCGGCCTGCCGGGCGCTACGCCGGAGAGCGACCTGGTGCTCTCGCGTTTGATGTTCGAGGACGACCGGTTCAAGCCCGATGGGCTGAAGCTCTACCCCACGCTGGTGATAGCCGGCACCGAGCTGGAGCGCTGGTACCGGCAGGGAAGCTACCTTCCCTACCCGGACGAGGAGCTGATGGAGCTGCTGGTGCGGATAAAGCTGCTTGTTCCGAAGTATGCGCGGATACCGCGGGTGATGCGGGACATTCCGACCGAGTTTATCGTCGCCGGCTCCACCGACTTAAACCTCAGGGGCACGCTCCGCCGGCGGATGGCGGAGAAGGGTCTTCGCTGCCAGTGCACCCGCTGCCGGGAGTACGGGCACCGGGCGAGGGACGGCTGGCGCATCGGCGAGCCAAAGCTGACCCGGATGGACTACTCCGCCTCAGGAGGCAGGGAGGTGTTCCTCTCCTTCGAGGATGATGATGAGACCCTTTTCGGCCTTCTCAGGCTGAGGGTGCCCTTCCAGCCCTGCGGTGGGACGCCGGATGGCGGGGCTGCTGTCATCAGGGAGCTGCATGTCTTCGGAGCAGAGATGACGCTCGGCGAGCGGGGAAAGTCAGCCCAGCACAAGGGGCTGGGCCGGGCCCTGATCGAAGAGGCCGAGCGGATAGCCGGGGAGGACTTCGGAGCGAAGAAGCTCTTTGTCCTTAGCGGCGTCGGCGCCAAGGAGTACTACCGTACCCTGGGGTATGGGGAGGAGGGGCATTACATGGTGAAGGAATTGAATGGGGTTTCCCGGTGAGTAGAACTCTACTGGCTGACCAACTTGTAGCCCGTATTGCCTTGATCGAGGATCGTTAACGTGTGACCAGGTTCCCTCTTCAACATTTCCTGCAGGCTCTTGACATATACCTCAACATATTCGGTAAGACCCTCGTACTCTGTCCCCCATACATTCTCCAGGAGCATCTGCTTGGACAATACCCGTCCTTCGTTGGTCGCTAAAATATAGAGCATGTCATACTCGCTTGGGCTTAGCTGTATGGCTTTATCACCAATACTTACCTCCCGGCTCTGAAAGTCAATCCTCAAATTCCCCCTGATGAAGGGCTTCTCGGTAATCTTAGCCGTTGGTTCAGTCATCTGACTACGGCGAAGTACAGCTTTCAACCGGGCTAGAAACTCACCAACGGAGAAAGGCTTGACGATATAGTCGTCAGCTCCTATTTCCAGACCCTTGATCTTATTTATCTCATCTCCCCTGGCGGTAAGGATGACCAGTGGCACACTGGAGAAACCGCGGATGTTGCGCAATACTTGAAAGCCGTCAATGTCCGGTAATCCCAGGTCAAGAAGAACGAGGTCTGGACGCTCTTTCCTGGCTAACTCCACACCTGCCTCACCTAAAGAGGTGGATATCAGACTGGCCTCAGGCCACCTTATCGCTAGGATTTGAGCCACACTGTCTATAATAGTATTGTTGTCCTCAATTATTAGAATTTTCATGTGCTAGTCTCCAGACCATATACGGTCTCATATAGTCTTCGCAAGGTATTCTAACATACTCACAACATGGCTCAAAGAAAATACGGTCCGCCCGCGCAATATTCTCTTTCGGCCGCAGACCATGGGTTAGTTGAGCGGCCTATTGCTGCCCGTATCTGTTTCGGAAGACGATTTCCTTAAGTTCTTTCCTGGGCCGAGGCTCGATCGCCTCATCCGGATAGCCCAACGGGGTCATGGCTATCACCTCGATGTCCTCCGGCACTCCCAGCACCTCTTCAACCCGCTTGTGGTCGAACAGGCCGATATGCACCGTGCCCAGGCCAAGGGCGTAGGCCGCCAGCACCAGGTTCTGCATCGCCACACCCACGTCGTACATGCTCCACTCGCCCCGGACGGTGAACGGCGTGCCCGCGGAGGAGTAGCCCGACTTCTTCTTCTGGGCGCAGGCCACGATGGTGATGGGCGCCGTCCTGACGGCCACCGCGCCGCGGTTCTCCCTGGTGGGATCGCGGGACAGGAAACACCGGGCCAACTGGTCCTTCGTCTCCTGCCCGGTCACCACCACGAACCTCCAGCACTGGCTGTTGGCCCACGAGGGGGCCTGACGCGCCGCCTCGAGGACGGTATTCAGGTCCTCCGGGCTCACCGGCGCCGTCTTGAACTTGCGGATGCTGCGCCGTCCGCGGATAGCTTGCATGACATCCATTCAACCTCACCCCCTTGCGTCCCCCTCTCCTTATATATAAGGAGAGGGGGAATGTTGTCACGAAGAGGGCCTATCGGCCCTCTTCGACGCCCTACTCCCAAGCAACGGCGGGAACTGGAACTCTAGCATAGCTTCCCAGACTGGTCAACGGAAGGTGGGCCATCCTAATCCGCAAAGGTCAGTACGTCATGGCTGGTGTCTTATTTGGTTCCTCCAAGCGCGTTCCCGATGTCCGAGTAGTAGTCGGCATCTGCTCGATCCACCACGATGTTCCTCCGCTACCACTCCCATATACGAGTGGTTCCCCTCCCTGCCCGCCAGCTTTCTGAACTGCTGCCTCTCGAATGAACTCCGAGGTCTTCTTCCCAATGCGTTCAGCATATTCGGAGACCAAGGCAAATTCATCCCTTCGGAATGCTACAGATACCACGACTCGCGAAGCTTTGACCGGCTGCTTAACTTCACTCTGTGTGAAATCCCAGTTCTCCGATTTTTCCAGTTCACGTTCCTTTCTCATGTTACCCCCTGCTCTTTTCAAGTATTGTTCTGATGAATATTATCCAATACCTGTAGGACCTGGCGAACCGACAAACCATGCACGGCAATCTTTTCTTCATTATCATCATCAATCAAAAAGCCGTCAATGAGAGGGCTTGACATTGCACTACATCTATCCTACACTTGTAGTGTCATTGTAGTTCCAACACGGAGGGATGTCAAGTGGAACAAGTTGAAGTCGAGTGGCTCATACTGGCCGATGCGGCTCAGGTGGTCGGCAACAAGCTGTACCTTCTGGGGGGTGGCTGGGACCGCCTCATGGTGAACACCGAGTTCCCAACCAACCAACGATGTGCCATCGCAGTGTCTATACGGGTTCCATGGAATGAAACCAATCAAAAGCACACTGTTGAAATCGAGGTGGTAAGCGAAGATCCAGGCACTGAGAAGCCGAAGAGCCTCCTGAAGGTTGGGGCGCAGTTCGAGGTGGGTCGGCCACCCGGGATTCCCCCTGGACAGGAGCAGCGAGTCCAACTGGCCGTGGACGGGATTCTGAAGATTGATAGCCCCGGTACCAAAGTAGTCATAGCTCGCATAGAAGGCCAAGAGATGAGACGGGCCCATTTCAATGTAGTACAAGGGCCAATCCTCTCGCCGAGAATCCAGCGACGCAGGGAGAGCTAGATTCCCGCCGCTCTTCTCTAGACCTCCGGCCTTTTCTCATAGGGGAAGACGAAGTCTAGCATAGCCTTCGGCCGCTTTTCAACGACCTGTCATTGCGAGGC
>JAUYGE010000273.1 GCA_030690705.1 Dehalococcoidia bacterium
CGTTGACTGGTTCGGCTTATTTGAAGTAGACTGCTAAACGGGTGGGATTGGAGAAGAGAAATCGCACTGGCGTGCGAAGGTCGACTCGAGTAGAAGTATGTAGGAGCGAGTGAGGGAGCGTCGAATGGCTAACAAATATGAAACCGTAAGCAGAAGTGTGACGAGATGTGACGCGGTCGACAAAGCCGTTGGCAGGGCGAAGTACGGTGCAGACATCCGCCTGCAGGGAATGCTACAAGGCAAGATCCTGCACAGCCCTCACGCTCATGCTCGCATCGTTAGAATAGACACCAGCCGTGCCGAGAAGGTCATCGGGGTCAAGGCCATAATTACGGGAGAAGACACCGGGAGAGCGAGGGTCGGGCGGTTCCTGAGAGACCGGACCATCCTGGCGCAGGGCAAGGTACGCCACAGGGGAGAGTCGGTGGCTGCGGTGGCCGCTGTCGACAAGGACACAGCCGCCGAAGCCGTGCAACTCATCCATGTGGATTATGAGGAACTGCCGGCTGTTTTCGATTCATTAGAAGCCATGGAACCCGGGGCCCCCATTGTCCATGAGGAACTCGGGACTTACTTCTCGCTCACTCCACTTCATAGCAAAGGCAACGTCCTTGACGAATGTTACATAAGAGAGGGGAATGTGGAAGAGGCCTGGGCTCAGGCTGACGTCATCCATGAGGACAGCTATACAACCGAGGCGGTGCACCACAGTTTCATACAACCGCATGAGGCGGTTGGTCATGTAGACGGCTCGGGCAAGGTCACCGTTTGGTCGAGCACCAAGGCCTTGTTCGGCGTGCGGAGCACGATATGCCAGGCACTGGGACTGCGGATGTCGAACGTGCAGGTAATCGGCGCCGCGGTGGGAGGCGATTTCGGGGGGAAAGGCAACGCGTATCTCGAACCCATTTGTGTTCTGCTCGCCCACAAGGCACACGCACCGGTTAGCCTGGCTCTGAGCCGTGAAGAGGAGTTCCTCTGTTCTCCCATGCGTGAGCGGTCACGATTAAGACTGAAGCTGGCGGCCAGGAAGGATGGTACACTCTTGGGCTTTCAGAGCACGCACATACTGGACTCCGGCGCATACAACGACACTTTCCAGGGGTTCTTGTTCAGCCTGGACGTCGCCATTGGTCCCTATCGAATCCCGCACCTGGATGTGAGCCGCTACTACGTCTACACGAACAATCACCCCACGGGCCATTTCCGCGGTCCGATGGGGATGACCCAGCACGTTTTTGCCACGGAGTCCCATCTGGACGGCCTGGCAGCGAAGCTCGGGATGGACCCTGTTGAGCTCAGGTTGAAGAACAGGCAGAAGGATGGCGATCAGGCGCACAGCGGCGGCACTTTGCGTCATGTGAGCATTGGAGATACGGTTGGCGCTGCTGCGGAGTACCTGCGCAGGGAGAAGAAAGAGAGGCAGAAGAACCGGGGATGGGGCATTGCTTGCAGCCAGTATCAGACCCAGCGTTTCCGCGATATTCCGTTCATTTCCAGCGCCTGCGTCAAGATGAACGAAGATGGCACGGTGGTGCTGAGTACCGGGGTCATCGAGTCTGGAGGGGGACAGCACACCACACTGGCCCAGATTGTGGCTGAAGTGCTCAAGATCCCGTACGAGAGCGTGACGGTGTTCTACGGCGACACCAACGTGGTGCCCCGGGACTATAGCACCTCAGCCAGTCAGACTACCTACCGGGCAGGAATGATGGTCAAGATGGCGTCCGAAGACCTGAGGCAGCAACTGCTGCAACTGGGCGCGGACAAACTGAGGACCGGAGTGGAATCTCTGGAGCTGGTGAATGGTAGAGTCCAGGTCATCAACAAGCCTACGGTGGGGGTTGCGGTTACGAGTCTAGTCAGGGAGCAGGGCGCGCTCCAGGGCACCGGGACTGCGTTGCGCGCGAAGAAGGTGGCCATTCTGGACGAAGAGAAGGACATCATAGATGGTCCTTCCTCCAGCGCCCATGTCGCTGAGGTGGAAGTGAACCCGGAGACAGGCAATGTGAAGGTGCTCAAGTACTTTGCCGTCCATGATGTCGGTTTCGCCATCAATCCTCAGAACGTGGAGGGGCAAATTCAGGGTGCCATATCCCAGGGGCTCGGCTATGCTTTGAGTGAGGAAGTTGTCTCCAATAATGGCCGGGTGGTGAATCCAAACTTCATCGACTACAAACTGCGAGGCGCCGGTGACATGCCCCCCATCGAATCCGCCATCATAGAGGTGCCTTCAACTCACGGTCCTTTCGGGGCTAAGGGCTTTTCGGAGGCCGGTCTGCTGCTTTCGGCGCCGGCGGTTGCCAACGCTGTCTTTGACGCTACCGGCGTGCGGATCACCAGTCTGCCCATTACAGCAGAGAAAGTCCTGAAGGCTCTGAAAGAGAAAGAAGCCCGACGCTTGGAGTAGCTCGGAGAGAGAGGGCGTTTGAGCATGGAAATGAGGGATTTCATTCAGGCCGGGCTCGACCGTGTGAGACAGGCAACTTTGAAGGCCCTAGACGGTCTGAGCCACAACGAGCTGGGTTGGAGGCCGGGGGCGGAGGCCAACTCCATCGGGCTCGTCCTTTTCCACACGGTGCGGTCCGAGGACCAATATGTTCAAACCCGGATCCAGGGGAAGCCGCAGGTATGGGAAACGAAGAGGTGGTACGAGAAAATGGACTTGCCGGTGAGCGAGACCGGCTATGGTTACACAGCCGAGCAATGCGCCAGTTTTCGTGTTCCCGAAGGAAAGGACTTGCTGGCGTATGCCGAGGCGGTGCGGACTCGAACCTTGGACTACGTGAGAGGTATGAGCCCTGACAAGTTTGACAAGATAATTAATACTCCGCGGGGTGATCTTGCCATCGGAGTGTATCTGGCCAATATGGTGGTGCACCTGGCTCAGCACGCGGGGGAGATCGCCTACATTCGTGGTCTTCAGAGAGGCCTGAACAAGTAGCGCGCAAACCAGCGGCCTTTCTGTCATTGCTTCCCCGTTTGTCATTCTGAGTTCGCGAAGCAGAACGAAGAATCCGTA
>JAUYGE010000274.1 GCA_030690705.1 Dehalococcoidia bacterium
GAACTGCTGGATATCAAAGACGGCAAAATCTATGTCAAGGGGGCTGAGGAAAGAACTATCCGGTTTGCCGACCTTTTCGCGCCTTTCGGTTACACATATCAATGTGGAGAACTCATAGGCCAGGGCGTATATACCTGCCCCCTGGCCAGCGAGGACCTGGAGACCGGGCAGGGTAAGAGGGTCCTGGCCTATTTCTCTTACGGAGCTACCGCGGCTGAGGTTGCCGTGAACGAAGAGACGGGTGAGGTGAAAGTCCTGCGCATGGGCTCCTGCTTCGATATGGGCCAGCCGATAAACCCGAAAATGTGCGAGCAGCAGATAGAGAGCGGCATGGCTATGGGTATCGGCATGGGCCTGGTGGAAGAGGTAGTGGTCAGGAACGGCAAGATGTTGACCACGAGCTTTCTCGACTACAAGTATCCCACTGCTGTCGATGTCCCGAAGCTGAAAGATATGGCAGCGATGATGGCCCCGGTGCCACATAGCGAAGGACCATTCGGCGCCAAGGGGTTGGGAGAAGCGGTAATGATAAGCCCTTCGCCGGCGATAGCTCAGGCGATATACGAAGCGATAGGCGTGAGGATGAAAGATACCCCTATCACCAAGGAGAAGATACTGGCCGCCCTGATGGCCCGCGCCGGACCCCGGGCCGCAAGCTCTCAGTGACCGCCGCGACGCATAGTTGGAGAGTGCTCTCGCCCGGTGCCTGCGCACGGTTTGACTTCTCGTTACTGTGCGTTATAGAATCGAACGTATACGGAAGCTAAGGTGGCTGTACGGCGTGGTCTGACCCCGCTATCGGGAAGAAAGAGCCCCGGGTCCAAATTAGACAGACATTCATAGGTGTTGGGAGAGGAACATTGCAGCTAATAGAAGTGCAGGCCGGCAACTGCACCGGTTGTCGACTGTGTGAGATGGCTTGCTCCCTGGTCCACGAAGGCGAATGCAGCACAGCCAGGTCCAGGATCAGGGTCTTCAGGGACGAGGAATTCGGCAACAATCTGATATCGGTTTGCCTGCACTGTGCGGACCCTTGCTGTGTTGAGAGTTGTCTTTACGGCGCACTCAACCGGGATTCGGCGACTGGGCTAGTCGGAGTTGACACCAGATTATGCATCGGATGCGGCGATTGCATAGTTGCCTGTCCGCTCAGCATTCTAGACAAAGATAGAGCCACTGTCCTGAAGTGCGATCTGTGCGGCGGTGACCCTGAGTGTGTCAAAGTGTGCTTCAGCGGCGCTCTTGTCCTGAAGGACCTTGACCCGGGTTCTCCGGCCAGGAAATCCCTGAGGGACAAGACTTCCCAACACTTACAGCAAATGCAAGGCACGGGCAAGCCTGGTAGTCGCGCCACTAGCAGCTTGTGAAGGGGATCAGCAATGCATGGTTGGACGGGACAACGCCTCAAGGTATACCTGACTGAAGGCAAGATAGTCAAGGAACCTCTGCCCGACGAACTGAGGCTGAACTACCTGGGAGGCCGCGGGGTGATCTCGCGGACTCTCCTTGATGAGCTGAAACCTGGCGTTGACCCCCTGGGCCCCGACAACATCTTCATGGTAGCTGCCGGGCCACTCAACGGAACGGCTGCACCCTGTACCTCCAGGTGGACGGTCACTGCCAAGTCCGCCATCACAGGCGGCCTGAGCGATGGAAACGGCGGAGGGGACTTCGCTACCGAACTGAAGTTTGCCGGCTACGACCAGATCATCTTCTACGGCCGTTCACCCAGGCCGGTTTATCTGTGGATTAGCAACGACCAGGTTGAATTGAGGGATGCCAGTCATCTGTGCGGCAAGACCACCAAAGAAACCAATGACCATCTGGCCAAAGAGTTGGAGGATACGGAAACACGTGTGCTCTGCATCGGGCCCGCCGGCGAGAATTTGGTCCGCCTGGCCAAAGTATTCAGCAACAGTACCCGGGCAGGCGGTAAAGGTGGTATCGGTGCAGTCATGGGCTCCAAGAATCTCAAAGCTGTCGCGGTGCGGGGAACAGGGTCTGTCAGGATAGCCAACCCCACGGCATTCCTCACCGCCGCGAAACGCGCCTATGAGAAGCTGACCGATTCGCCGTTCCTGCAGATGTTCCGACAACAGGGAACCATGCACCTCATTCGCCACCATGCCAATACGTATGCCCTCCCGACCAAGAACCTGCAAGAGGGATACTTTGAAGGCTGGGAAAACCTGACCTGGGAAGCCTTTGCCCCGAAGTATCAGGTCAAGAACAAGGCTTGCTCTGCGTGTCCTGTCGCCTGCAGCCACTACTACCGGGTCAAGGACGGCCCTTATGCCACTCACGGCGAGAGCAACGAATACGGCACCACCTACCCCTTTGGCTCCAAGTGCGGCATCGATAACATGGCTGCATTGCTCAAGATCAACACCATCTGTGACATGCTGGGTCTGGACACGCATGCAACAGGGGGCACCGTATCTTTTGCCATGGAATGCTGGCAACGGGGCCTCCTTACCGCCAAGGACACCGACAACCTCGACCTGAGTTGGGGCAATGCTGACGCGGTTATCGAGTTGTTGCCCAAGATCGCCTACCGCCAGGGATTCGGCGGCTTGCTGGCTGACGGTTCCTTCCTGGCGTCGAAGCAGATCAGGGGATCAGACGTGTGTCTTCGGACCGTCAAGGGCATGGAGGTGAGCGCACTCTTTCTCGGCCCGCGGCAGAATATTGTGGCAGGGTTAGGTTATGCTACTGCGAGCAGAGGCGCCGACCATCTCCGCGGAGGGGTCCTCCTCAACTCGTACGGAATGCCTCGACTGCAAGAGGTGCTGGGCAGCAGGGAGGCAGCACTGAGGCTGATGAAGGAACCACGCTCGACGGAAGGAAAGGGAGTACTCCTGTCACTGGACCAGGACTTCTCGGCCCTGATGGACTCGCTGGAAATATGCTGCCATGTCACCGGTGAACTGAGGCAGGGCCTGAACCCGGATGAACTCGCTGAACTCTTCTCGTCCTGCACCGGGGTCGACATGAGCGGTGACGACCTGATGAAGGTTGGTGAGCGCATTTGCAACGTGGAGAAGCTGATCAATCTTCGCGCGGGCATGGGTCGAAAGGCCGACACCCTGCCCAGGATATTCTTCGAGGAAAAGGAGACGCCACGCGGCGCTACGGGCATGAGTGAAGCCAAATTTCAAGGGATGCTGGATGATTTCTACAGATTCCGGGGCTGGGACGAAGGCGGGGTACCCACGAGGGAAAAGCTGGAGGAATTGGGCTTGCTTGATACCGTGGGCGGGTTCAAGATTACAGACCCCTCGGAGTAAAGAGCCGGCAGGGGAGGATATTGACTCCAATCCAGCGGGCCACCGAGCTGGAGTAAGTCTGGTAGGGAGAATGAACCGATGGCGTAGTAGTTGCGGTGATGTCCGACAAAGGGAGTCCATCTTAGGAAGGAGGTCTCAAATGCCAAGTAGACGAATTATTGGAGTCCTGCTCTTAGCTGTCCTGGTGCTCGCTCTTGGCGCCTGCGCGCCAAAGGCAGTTCCGGCGCCAACCGCATCGCCCATCCCCACACCTCAGGCAGCGCCGACGCCCGCGCCCCAGGCCGGCGAATGGGCCAAAGTCCTGGAAGCCGCCAAAAAGGAAGGCACGATAACGGTCTACAACGTGCTGGGGGTAGGCCTTGGGGAGACGTTCCAGGCCGGCATGAAACAGTTTGGAATAAAGGCGGAAATCGTTGGGGGAAGCTCCGCAGACATTATGGCGAGAGTAGCGACAGACCAGCGCACGAAAGTTTATGTCGGTGACGTGTTTGTTTCCGGCTATCCCAGCCTTGTGAGCCTTATGGAGTCTGGCTACACGGAGACAGTCAACGGTGCGCTTCCGTCGGTTCAAGAGAAAGATGTTTGGCGGATACACCCAAACAAGTTCGAGCCCACCAAGGTCATCTTCAGCTTTGGCACAAGCATTACCCCTTCCGTCATCATCAATACCGACCTGGTAAGGAAGAGTGAGATCCGGTCGTGGAACGACCTGCTGGACCCCAAATGGAAAGACAGGATGGTGATGTCTGAGGCACGGGCAGGACCCGGCCCGGGGACCTCCGGGCTGGGGGCCTTCATGGTGCTTGGTGAGGATTTCTGGAAGAAGATGGCGGCCCAGCGCATAATCCTGTTCCCAGGGATTGACCTGACGGTCACGCAAGTGGCCCTCGGTGAGAAGTCTCTGGCTCTGTTCCCAGCCTTCTCGCGCACGGTGACTGCCATAAGAGCCGGCGCGCCCATTCAGATCGTCCACCTCCAGGAAGGCACCTCCTATGCCGTCAATGCTGTGAACGTCCTTAAGAGCGCCCCTCATCCTAATGCGGCGCTGGTGTTCCTCAACTGGATGCTGAGTAAGGAAGGACAGGCAGCCATAAGCAGGGCCACGGACAACTACAGCGTTAGGAACGACGTCACCGAGACCTGGCTCAGGACTCCGGAACTCAACCTCGGGACTTATACCTTGCTGGAACCTCCCAACAACATAGACCCCGTCATCCAGACGAAAAGCCGGGACTTTGCCATCAAGATTTTTGGGGCGCGGTAGCTAGATAAGACAGAGGAAGCCCGTCGGCGGTGACCGGCTTCCTCTCAGAACACTCATATTCTTCTTCCCGCGATGTGGCCGGAGTGTACCGCTTCGTACATACGGCGTGGCTCCACGCAATCCCCTGCCCTGTAGACCGGGATGGCCCCTTTCTCAAGTTCCTCGGCTAGCTTCCGGTCCGCAGCGAGACCAGTGGCCAGAACAACCGTATCTGCTTCAAGAGTGTGCTTCCTTGCCATTCGGTCAACCAGGATGACTCCGCTGTCCGTTATCTCAAGGAGAACCAGGCCGATGCGGATGGGCACCCCCAGATTCTTCAGCAAGGTCAAGAGCACCGGGCGGAGGAAACGGCCGCCCTCGGAGGCGACATCGGCCATGGAACCGCGGAAGCCCGTGACGGTCACCTTCCTCCCCAGTTGAGCGAGGTAAAGCCCAACCTCGCACCCATTCATGCCGTCTCCTATGATCACCACCCTCTCTCCTACTCCCTTACCCTTCCCGTGATACACATCGAAGATGTCGGTAACCAACGGCTTGTCCACCCCGGGTACCGGAGGCGTGATGAGATGCGCGCCCGTAGCCACTACGACCGCGTCAAAGCCTCCCTTTTCAATTATCTCCCTCGTCGCCTCGCGCTTGACCACCTTCACGCCGAGCTTACCCATCTGGGCAATAAGGTAGCGGATGAAAGCACGCAGGTCCCTCTTGAAGTCAGGCACGTTGTCCTCGAAGAACACACCGCCCAAAGCCCTCTTCTCATACAGGGTGACCGAATGTCCCCTGAGCGCGGCCACACGTGCTGCTTCCATGCCCGCAGCGCCGCCGCCAATAACGGCTACCTTACGCTTGCTCGCATTCAACTGAGCTTCTCTCCGGTAGACATCGTCGCCATACTCGTCCTCCAGGCCTTGAGCCGGGTTAACGCTGCACCGGGTGCCGATACCCCTCGTGAGGCAGCCATCCAGGCACCGGATGCACGGGCGGATGTCCTCCAGCCTTCCTTCCTGGGCTTTACGGGGCATGTACGGGTCGGCCAACAGAGGACGCCCGAAGGAAATGAAGTCGGCCTTTCCGGCTCTCAATATCTCCTCTGCATACTGGGGATTGGGAATGCCGCCGTGGCCGATGACGGGCACCTTCACAGCTTTCTTCACGGCTTCAGCGGCATCCACGTGCAAACCATACGGCTGGTACATCGTAGGGATAACCCTCGTCATGGTAGCATGAGTGCCTCCGGAGACATGGATAACATCCACGCCGGCCTTCTCCATCTCTTTGCAGAACTCAATTGACTCTTCCAGCTCTATGCCCCCCTCCTCGTAGTCCGTGGCGCAGATCTGGACGCTCAGGGGCATGTCGGGGCCGATCGCTTCCCGGACAGCAGTGACTGTTTCCAGAGGGAAGCGCATGCGGCTCCTGAGGCTGCCGCCGTACATGTCGGTCCTCTTGTTCGTCACCCGAGATAGGAACTGAGTAATGAGATAGCCTGCCGCTCCGTGAAGCTCTATCATGTCGTAGCCCGCCGTCCTGGCCCTCCGGGCGGCAGCCGCAAAGTCCCTGGTCAGAGCACGCACCTCCTCGGTGGTCAGTTCCTGGGGAATGGGACCGCCGGCGGCCAGCGATGGTTCGTACGGCACTCGAGAAGGCGCGACAATGGGAGGCTTGGTGAGTAGTATCTTCTGCCTACCGGCATGGCCGAGTTGGATGCCAGCCCTGGCTCCCTGAGCATGGATGGCCTCCGCCAGGAACGCATGTCCCATGATGAACTCGTCATCATAGAGGCCCATGTGGCAGGCCGAGACCTGCGCTCCCCTCTCGGTAACATAGGTCACCTCGACGGTCACCAGCCCCGCTCCACCCCTGGCCATCTCCCGGTAATGCGAGATAATCTTCGGCGTGACGTCTCCCTGGCGGGTGGCGAAAGAAAGACTCAACGGGGACTTGATTATCCTGTTCCTTAGCTCCATGCGACCGATCTTGCCTGGGCGAAAGAGATACTCGAACTTCAATAGACGTCTCCTTTCTATCTACTCCATGGGTAAGCGCGGCGGTAGTTAGAGGGAAATAATCCTGCACTCGCCAGAGATTTGGGACCCGGGCTTGCCCCGGGACGAAACCGTCCTCCCTGCTCGCGCTTGGAACCCCATGTAGCTTCGGGCCAATTATGTCTTTAAGTCACAAGGCTGTCAAGCCTCGTCACTCGTGAGTCCAGTTCCGGGCGCGGGCCTCGCACAAGCTCGCGGCTGGGGTATTGACAGTGAAATCCGCGAAGTGATAAAGTGCATAACCGCATCCCAAAATGCGGAAAGGGCAACTCTGAACTTGCTCAGTACACCTTGCAGCCTGTGATGTGCTTGATAACATGTGGCGAATCGACCGGAGTAAGGGCAAAATCCAGAGCCGGCGGTGGCGAATTAAGTAGACAATAGCTCGAGGTTGTTTGAAGATGAGACAGCTAAGGAACCTCTTTCTACTGGGAGCGATTCTGTCAGGAGCGGGCTCGGTCCTGCTATCGGCCTTCTCGTTAGAGAGCGGGGATAAGTCACCGGAAGGAAAGTGGGGCCGGAGTCCGGTAACGATCGTCCACGCCCAAACCCCCTCCGGGCAATCGATCTTTGACCAGAAGTGCAAGAGCTGTCACACCATCGGCGGCGGGCGGACAGTCGGCCCCGACCTCAAAGGCATAACCGGACGCCGGGACAAGGAATGGCTCATACGTTTTGTTACGTCCCCAGGACAGGTTATCGCCCAGGGAGACCCCATCGCCAGGCAGCTTGTCCAGGAGTATGGAATGCAGATGCCCAACCTGGGGCTTTCCGCCGAAGAGGCAGAAGCCGTGCTGGCATATATCGCAACCCAGTTTGAGGGAGGACAGGTCCCCGCTTCGCCGGCTCCAGGCGGCGTTGCGACCACTGGAGACGCGACCACCGGCAGGGAGCTCTTTAGCGGCGAGGTTGCGCTCAAGAATGGCGGTGCGGCCTGCCTTAGTTGTCATAATATCAGCGGGCTTGGCACCCTCGGTGGTGGCACCCTGGCTAAGGACCTGACGTCAGCTCATGCCAGGCTAGGGCAGGCTGGGCTCATGTCTTTGCTCAAAACCACTCCCTTCCCGGCTATGTCCGCCATCTATTCGGCAAGGCCCCTCACGGATGCCGAAATCGGCCACCTGGTTACCTACCTCGGAACGACAGGTAGTAGTCCAGAGACAAAGCCAGCCTCGAATCAAGGCGCCTTCCTCATTGTCGGCATAGCTGGGGCGCTATTCGTGGTCGGCCTGTTCCAGCTTCTCTGGAGAGGACGACTCTCCGGCGTCCGCCGCAATC
>JAUYGE010000281.1 GCA_030690705.1 Dehalococcoidia bacterium
CATTGCCCTTACTGTGGCTGCTCCTCAAAGGGCAAAGGACGCGGACGCCGGCCGAAGGACTCACGCCGGCCCCATAGTCGCGACGTGTGTGAGTTGACTACTGACAGAAAACGGTCAATGGCGGTGAATACCACATAGAAGTGTAGAGCATAGTCGTGAGAGACAGGAGAGCTTCCCCGCCTTTTGGCACCGGTGAGAAAGCAGTGAGCCGGCGTGCCTTTATCGGCCGGGCGGCTAGTGCAATGGGTGCTTTCTTGGCTTCCTTTATTGCCGTTCCCATCGTAGGCAGCTTTGTCTCTCCTGCCCTGAAGAAATCCACGCCCGGACACTGGAAGAACCTGGGCTCGGTGACAAAGTTCCGGGTTGGCACTCCCAAGTCGGAGAGGGTAAGCCTGATCAAGAAGGATGGTTGGGTAACGGACGTGGCTACTCGTCTGATATGGGTGGTGCGGCTGGGCGAGAACGACTTTGCTGTCTATAATGCTCAGTGCACTCACTTGGGATGCTTGGTGGATTGGGCTGAGAGCGGCATGGCAGGAAAGCTGGGCTGGAACTTCTATAGCCCTTGCCACGGTGGCGTATTCAAGATGGATGACGGGTCCGTCCTGGCAGGGCCGCCACCCCGCCCCCTGGATGTCCTGGATCATAAGGTCGAAAAGGGCGAACTCTGGGTGAACTACCAAGACTTCCGCCTGGGAATACCCGAGAAAGTTCCCATCTGATGGAGAAAAGACACGCTCGTGGAAGACCTCCTCGCAAGCCTTGGGGGAGTATGCACCCGGTTCTGAAGGGTGCAGTCCACAGCAGGCCCAGATAGTGGTCCTATTCATTTTCCTGGTCTCACTCGGGGTAATCATCTACCTGGGCAGAGCGAAGCGCATTTCGGAAGAGGTCGCTTGACGCCGGTTCGGGAGATACGCACGAATCCAGATGTGCACTCAGAAACCAAAAGAAGAAGGTCGCGATGAAAAATAGGCACACCTTGCTCATGCTAATCGGCTGTCTATTACCACTGCTAGGGTTCGGGGTTGCATGGTTCCTCGGAGTGCCTTTAGGCACACTCGGTATCGCGGCGCTCTTTTTGCTGTGTCCTCTCATCCACATCCTCATGATGCGAGGCATGGGGAAGAAGCATGGTTCGGAGCATGACCATGACAGTGAAATGAGCAAAGCCAACAAGGCTGAGTAAACGCGTGGAAGAATTGAGAGAGATTGTTAAGCGGGAAAACCGAACAGCGGAAGAAGAGGAGTACTACTCACTTGTAAGAAGAGCGTTCGCGGCACTGGCCCCATTCTATGACATTGTGACCGCGCCATTCTCGATCATAAGGCACAAGGTGGCGACCTTTGCCGATGTCGGAAACGGTTCGAGAATTCTAGATGTTGCTACTGGAACGGGGAAACAGGCGTTTGCTTTTGCCAAGATGGGGCATGAGGTTGTCGGTGTCGACTTATCCGAAGCCATGCTCAAGGTAGCCAACAAGAACAATAGGTACCCCAACGGGAAATTCCAGGTCGCTGATGCCATAAAATTGCCTTTTGCAGACGAGAGTTTCGATGCTTCTTGCATATCCTTTGCATTGCACGACATGCCCTTGAGTATAAGAGAAAGAGCCTTGAAAGAAGCGGTCAGAGTTACCAAACCAAAAGGAACGATAGTGATTGTTGACTACGCCTTGCCCAGGAATAGGATTGGAAGGTGTTTGGTGTACCAGCTCGTTAAGGTCTACGAAAGATACTACTACCCTGAATTCATAAGATCTGACCTCAAGGCGTTGCTCCGAGAATCAGGGATCCAGATAACGGGAGAACTCCCGGTATTGCTTGGAACTGCAAGAATGTTAAAAGGGATAAAACGCGATGGCCCCCACGGGTACGAAAGAAGCGAGGGAAGTGAGTAAAGCGAACTACGGTGTCTACGGTTCCTGGGCATACTATGCTGTTCTTGCTGCAATAGCGGTCTTATCTCTTGGGCTCGTTGCCTTCGCTGATTTTCTGAGGGCCCTGTTAATCATAACCTTCGTCACGTCGACAACCCTACTTGCCCTGCTCATACTGGTCCCCCAGCTCCTCTATGCTAGAAGAAGGATGGGGATCGTCCATGAAGTCATCGCCGCTGGCAAAATTGGCCCAAATGACCGTGTCCTAGACGTCGGAACTGGTCGAGGTTTCCTGGCCATAGAAATAGCCAAGGCCGTTAAGGGTTGCCAGATTGTTGGCATGGATATGTGGGATATGCCTGCCAAGGGAGAGATGCACAAAGGATTTGTGCTAGGTGATACCAGAGATAACGCCGAGAGAAACGCCCGACTCGAAGGCATGTCGAATAACGTGAAGTTCAGGCAGGCTGATGCCCGCGAGATGCCGTTCGAATCCGAATCCTTCGACGTCGTTGTGTCTTCCTTCGTCATGCACCAGATTGTCTACGGCACAGGCGGTCCCCGGGTTCTCCAGGAGACCTATCGGGTGCTTAAGCCCAGGGGCAGGCTCGTGATAGTAGACCTCATCATTGGCAAGAGGATAACCGGACAGCTAACTGAACTGGGATTTGGAGAGATCAAAGTGCAGAAAGTCAAAAACCTGGGGCCAGCCTCATTGCTACTGAATATGCTTTCCGCGGTAAGGTGACGCAGCGTCTGGAGATACGGGTGCGGGCTACGTTCAGGAAAGCCAAATTTGCATCCGGGATACGTAAATTATTTGTCGGTGAACTATGGTGAGGTATTGAGAAAAAACGGGAGACCTTGCCAATATATTCCAAGCTGCCGAAAGGAACGTATTGCGGAGACGGACGTTGATCGTCAAAGGATCGCATAGAAAGTTGATATTGTGATCTTCTGAGGGCGGATGTCAATTGGGGACACGAAACGGCAAAGGACCCGGGCCGTGCCATGGAAGTGAGTGAGGACGCACCCGCCAACAAACTATTTCCATACCTCA
>JAUYGE010000038.1 GCA_030690705.1 Dehalococcoidia bacterium
CCTCAATCAGCGAAGGTGAATGGCTAGACCATCAATTTGGTTATTGGGCTGTACTTACACAAGGGTTAATCTCTAAATTCGAAAAACTCTGTAAGGGCATATATCGCAAGTTCCCTGCTCCTCGTTCTTCAAAAACCGACCTGAAGGAAATGCTACAAAAGTTACTCGATTACCATATTGGTCTCAAGAGATTAAGAGACCCTTTAGCTCACCCAGGTGGGCCCGTTAGTATAGTTGGGCAAGATGAACATTTGGGACCATACATAGTCTTTCGGGGAGAATTCGACATAAGCTCTATGATGGCTGGCCAAACTACCTTCTATTCTAGTTGGACTTCTCGAGCTTACCAGTTTACAAATACGGTTCTAGTAGAAATTGATCAGGTTAGTAAGTCTCTCGTAGCACTATTGCCTAAGATAACTGATTAGCAGAACGTTAGCAAAAACAATAATGCTCCCGATTTGTAGCTATTCAGTCGGGGGCAGTTTGTCTGTGTTTAGCTTCCAAATGGCGGAGGGAGTGGGATTCACACCATGCTCTACCTCGTAAAACTTGTACCACGAAGCTATTGACCTTCTCCCTACTCTCATATATCGTCTCGCGCAAATCAGAAGAGAAGGAGAAGGGGTTCAATGTCTACTACTATCAAGTAAGCCGTTGATCGCTTCCTGCTATCCTGCAAGGTAGAGGGCAAGTCATACGGCACCATCGAGTGCTACTCGGACAAGCTCAAGGGCTTCCTGTGGTACACCACTGACCTTACCCCTGAATTAGTAGCACCACGGACTAGAGTCCAGTCGCTGCCACCACTGCATCCCAAAGAACTCATCGATACCAGGAGCATGATTGCCCCACCACTTGACACCCAGCGTTCCACTCGCCATAATGTATGACTAGTATTCGTACAAGTCATACTTATATGGATATCAACTTTCACCCTGACGAGGCGCTATATCTGCAGATAGCCGACCATTTCAGGAGGCAGATTGCCCTGGGCAGGCTGCTTCCCGGCCACCGGCTGCCCGCTATCAGAGAGCTTGCGCAGAGGCTCGGCCTCGACCCGGGGACCGCCGCCAGAGCATACCAGGAGCTGGAACGACAGGGAATCATCACCAGCCGCCGGGGCGGCGGCAGCTTTGTGGCCGCCGGCGCCAGCGAAAAGCACCTGCCCGAACAGCAGCGGAAGCGCCTGGGGACGCTGCTGGAAAAGCCAATCATGGAGGCCCTCGGCCTGGGATTTACCACGGAGGATATCGAGACCGCTTTCACCATGCGCCTGGCCGAGTGGCGGGAGCGCCGCATCCAGTCGTCCGCGAAGACGAAGACTAAGACCCCGCGCCTGCCGGATGAGGTCCGCTTCTCCGGCAGCCACGATATCGCCGTCGAGCTTCTGGCCAGCCACCTGAGTTCCCTCCACCCTGATATCCGTCTTACCACCTCATTCGTGGGCAGCCTCGCCGGCCTGATGGCGCTGGAGTACCGGGACGCCGACATCGCCGGCGCACACCTGATGGACACGGAGAGCGGTGAGTTCAATGTCCCTTTCATCAGAAAGCTCATGCCCAGTGAGACCGTGGTGCTGGTAAATCTGATGCAGCGAGTCCAGGGCCTGATGCTGGCACCGGGAAATCCAAAACACATTGCCGGCATCCATGACCTCAAGCGTCCAGGTATTACTTTCGTCAACCGCCAAAAAGGGTCGGGAACGCGCATGCTGCTCGACTCCCGGCTGCTCAGCCTGGGCATTGCACCGGCCAAAATTACGGGCTATAAACGCGAGGAGAGCACCCACATCGGCGTCGCCACTCTCATCGCCGGGGGGCAAGCCGACGCCGGCCTTGGCGCCGAGTCGGCAGCCGGCGCCACCGGCCTCGACTTCATCCCACTGCTCAAGGAGCGCTATGACCTGGTTGCCTTGCAGGAAACCTTCGGGCAACCCACCATGCAGAGACTGCTGGAGGTGGTCCGCAGCCAGAGTTTCCGGAAGATGCTCGACTCCATAGGCGGGTACGACCTCTCCGACACCGGTACGACCACAGTGATAAGTCCGAAACAAGGGAAGGAGCGAGAACAATGAATCACCCAAGCTACCTCACCAGAGACGTCGAGCGCCGCCATCCCGGAACTGGAAGGTCGCCAGCAATCTCCCTGTGTGCCGCTTTGCTGACAATCCTCGTTCTAACCATGAGCCTGGCCATGGCCGGCTGCTCTGGTTCACCGGCGCCGGCGCCACCAAAACCGGCCAACCCTGACGTTATCCTGGCCACGACCACCAGCACACAGGACTCCGGGCTTCTCGATGTGTTAGTGCCCAGATTCGAACAGCTGACCGGCTACAAGGTGAAGACCATCGCCGTCGGTTCGGGACAGGCTATAACCATGGGTGAGAGGGGAGAGGCTGATGTCCTGCTGGTGCATGCTCCTGATTCAGAGGTGAAGTTCATGCAAGCCGGGCACGGCGTCAACCGGAAGCTGGTGATGCACAACGACTTCATCATCATTGGACCGGCAGTAGACCCGGCAGGCATAAAGGGAACGGCTTCGGTCACCGGCGCCATGAAGAAGATAGCCGATGCCAAGTCCATCTTCGTCAGCCGAGGCGACAACTCCGGCACCAACCAGTTGGAGCTTAAGCTCTGGAAGACGGCTGCCATCGATACGAAAGAGCAGACGTGGTACCAGAGCTCGGGCCAGGGCATGGGAGCCACCCTGAACATTGCCTCGGAGAAGCGCGCGTA
>JAUYGE010000057.1 GCA_030690705.1 Dehalococcoidia bacterium
GTCAAGGATATGATCGAAAAGATCGACGCAAAGGATGGGATCGAGCGCAAGGGGATGGTGCTGGCCGCCGTGACTAAGCTCAAGCAGTTATGAAACCACCCGGCCCAATTCCTACAGGATGGGAGTCCACTGGCCGGACGCTCCGGCAAGCTGCTGCGCCTGGCCGAGATGCTGGAAGAGGCAGTGGCAGAGGGGGACCGGGCCCTGGTGTTCACCCAATTCGCCGAGATGGGTCAAATGCTGAAGGGCTACCTCCAGGAGACGCTGGGCCGCGAGGTCCTCTTCCTGCACGGCGGGACGGCGCGGAAGGCTCGGGACCAGATGGTGGAGCGTTTCCAGGGTGGGGCCAACGGGCCTCCCGTGTTCATTCTCTCTCTAAAGGCTGGGGGCACCGGACTCAATCTGACCGCCGCCAGCCACGTCTTCCATTTCGACCGGTGGTGGAATCCGGCCGTGGAGGCCCAGGCGACGGACCGGGCCTTCCGCATCGGACAGAAGCGCAATGTCCAGGTGCACAAGTATGTTTGCGTCGGCACCCTGGAGGAGCGTATCGACCAATTGATGGAAGGGAAGAAAGAGCTGGCTGAGAGCGTGGTGGGAGCCGGCGAGGCCTGGCTCACGGAGATGTCCACCGACGAGTTGCGCAAGCTTCTGGCCTTATCGAGCGAGGCGGTCCTGGAGGACTGAGATGGGAAGGGAGCTCTGGGGGCGTTACGACCACTACGAGCCGAGCCGCCCGCGCCCCGTCAAAGGCGGGATCAAAGCCAAGAGCGCTCGTGGCAAGATCGGCGAGACCTGGTGGTCCCGCCGGTGGATAGCCGTCCTGGAGTCGTTCAATCTGGGAGCCAGGCTGACGCGCGGCCGTAGCTATGCTCGCGCGGGGCAGGTCATGAGCCTGGAGATACGGACGGGAGTGGTCAAGGCCGAGGTCCAGGGTTCCCGTCCGAAGCCCTACCGGGTCACCATCCAGCTAGCGCCCCTCTCCATCACCGACTGGGATAAGGTGATTCAGGCGATGGCCTCCCAGGCCATCTTTGCCGCCAAACTGCTGGCCGGAGAGATGCCACAGAACATCGAAGAGGCATTCCAGGAGGCCCATGTTTCCCTGTTCCCCAGCCGGGGGCGGGACCTGGTTACCGACTGCTCCTGTCCGGACTGGTCGAATCCGTGTAAGCACATAGCCGCTGCGTACTACCTCTTGGCTGAGGAGTTCGACCGAGACCCCTTCATGATCTTCCGGCTGCGGGGCAAGGACAAGGAGGAGCTCATAGCGGCGCTGCGCGAGCTATGGGCCGGTGGAGATGAGGGGACGCCAGCGGCTGTGCCCTGGCCTGGGGCGGACCTGGCGCCGGAGGAACCGCCTCCGCCGCTGGAGGACTGCCTCGATCGGTTCTGGTCCGCTGGAGAGGGTCTGGCCTCATTTCAGGCGGATATAGGGCCGCCGCAAGTGCCTGAGGCCGTCCTCAAGCGTCTGGGTCCGCCCCCATTCGGGAAGGACGGAGAGAAGGCGCTGGAAGCTTTGAGCCGGGCTTACAGGGCGGTTACGCAGGAGGCCCTGCGATTGGCCTACGGCCAGTAGGAAGCCGGCGATGCCCTCTGACGACCCTCTCAGCGACTGACATCCCATTTCTTTTGCCTCGCCATCTTTTCCCCTTCAACTGATATTATGAACCCACCCCCCGACGCGTGACGCCGGGGCAACGGTTCATCATTTATTGTCTTCTGGCGCCCGCGGTGGCAGATGAGGAGACAGGGAGTGGCACTGTAGTTGGAGCGAGAGGGATAGGCCTGCCCGATGGGTGGAGCGATTGACAGACTGTCAATCGCCGTGATATCTTCGGGCTACCCATCGATCTGAAGATTGGAGGTCTCCCATGGCAGAGAGAGAAGCTATGCGTGCAAGAGAGGCGGAAGCAGTTTCCTTCAACTTATACGAAGAAGGATTCAAGTACGACGCTAATCTGCGCGAAAGAGCCGTCAAAGGAAGGGTCGTTATTAGGGGCAAGGACCGGCCATGGCAGCAGAGCCGGCAGGGTCTGATAAAGTTCTATTTGCATGCGGTGCTGGACGATACGTCCGTGGGGACCTGGCGCTTTTTCGTCCACGATATCCGTAGCCATTCCGGCAAGCATCGCCACCAGGGTGGGCTGGCCATCTATGTCATCGAGGGTAGAGGCTGGACCGTCGTGGACCGGCAGCGGCACGACTGGGAGGAAGGCGATTTGATCCTCCTGCCGGTCAAGCTGGGGGGCTGCGAGCACCAGCATTTCAATGGGGAGCCCGGCAAGCCCTGCAAGTGGCTGGCTATGATCTACTCGCCCTTCAAAGAGCTACTGGGAAGTGAGATGGAGCAAAAGGAAGCCTCCCCCGATTGGAAGGACCACGCATGACCCTAAACCCTCCGAAACGAGTACCGGGTTGATCGGATGGTCCAAGGCCTGGACCCAGGTGCGGGATATCTCGCTGGGATCGGCCCTCATGCCCAGGGCATAGATGTCCCTCGATCCTCCAACGATGGCCACCGCCACCGAGCCGGCGTAGACCGTGCCGTGCGCATCAGTGACTTCCTCGAAAAGGAAACCAGTCCGGTCCTCAGGCGCCAGGCCTCGGAATTGCCAGCGCACCAGGGGCATTAGCTCTGTGTCTTTGTTGATGGGCTTCGCTATGCGTGTTAGCCTGGCCCGCCCCCTCGAGCGCTGCGAGGTAGTCCCGCAGGTCCCGGTAAGACCGTGTCATCCCCTATCTGCCCTCCTTGACCTTACGCACAAATGTCGCGTCGACCACCTGGGAAAGGGGAACGGCTTCTTTTACATTGGCTCGTTCTCTTGAAACGTCTATGTCTGTCTGCACCGCCGAATCCTGCCAGGACCCATCCTCGCTGACGGTGTCAATAGACAGATCATAGGTCCGGTCGGCCACGTCTTGCGCTAGCTTGAGCTCATCCATCATCAGCTTGACGATCTCCACCCGGTTCTTTGGGTCACGCAGGTACTGGCACCCTTTGACACTCGCCCGTACGACCCGTAGGACCTGGTCAGGGTTCTCCTTGATCTTTTTATCAGAAGTGGATATGCCCGACATTACGATGTCCACCACATCCTTGAAACGCACCAACAGTGACAAGCCCTCTTTCTCGGCGGCTATGGCGAAGGCCGGGTCCATGACGCTACCATCAATCACCCCTGTTCTAATTGAGACCAGTCTGGTAGCGCTGTTCGAGATAACCACGAAAGTGACCTCTTTGTCAGGGTCTACCCCGGCCTTCTTAAGGGCTAACCTGGCCAGGACCTCCACGGTTCCGCCGACCGACGCCACGCCAATCTTCTTGCCGCGCAGGTCGGAAACTGTCTTGATATCTGCGCGGGCTACCAGGATGTGGGGAGTCTTATCCAACTGGGCCATTATGGCTTTGATAGGGACACCTGTAACGGCTGCCCGGACGGACGAGCCCCAGGAGGTAACGTAGTCTATGTCTGTGCCTCCAATCATAGCCTTGACCGCGATGTCCGAGGCAATAATGGGTGTTTCCACTTCCAGGGCCTCGCTCTGGTAAAAGCCCTTCTTCTTGGCTACAACGACGCAGAAGTCGGTGAAGCCGGTAGTCTGAAAGGGCATAACGACCTTCTCAACCTTGCGCGGGGTGGGCGTGGCTGGAGCAGCGGTAGGTGGGACGGCGGTGGGTGGCGCTGCAGTAGCTACTGCCGGCGCCGGCGCCGGCGTTGGTGTCGGAGGCGCCGCCGCCGGAGCGCAGGCGCCTATCAGGATGCCCATCAGTAAAAAGGCGCCAGCCAGGGCAGCTATTGGCTTTCCCATTTCTTACCTTCCTTCCTTTACTCTCTTGATGAAGCTGTAGTCAAAAACGTCGGCTACGGTGGTAGTTGGCTTGGCGCCGGCCTGGCTGATAGCCTGCTTCACTTCCTGATTAATCGCATCCTCAGGGACATCGCCGTCTTCGCTAAAGGTCTTTGTGATATCAGAATAGGTCGCTTTAGCTTCCGCCGGCGTGGCGTTGAGTTCTTTCACCATGTACTCAACCATTTCGTCTTTGTTTTTGGGGTCCTTGATATACTTTAGTCCCTTTGCCGTTGCCCGCACGACGCGAAGAATCACGTCGGGGCGCTCTTTTATCATTTTATCGGAGGCGCCAAGACCGGCTAGAGGCATGTCCATTATGTCAGACATCTTGAGCAACTGCCTCATGCCTTCGTTTTCGGACTTGATGGCGTAGAGAGGCTCCAGGACCGTGCCTTGAATAATACCCCCTTTGAGCCCTGCCAGTCGCTCCGGGTTGCCGCCGATGGTGGTTATTGTCGCATCTTTCTCCGGGTCCAGTCCATAGTATCTCAGGGCGGCCCTTATCATCTGCGTTGGCGAGTCTTCGGGGGAGGCCACTCCGAAGTTCTTGCCTTTCAAGGCTTTCCCTTCGGTTATCTCGGGCCTCACAACCAGCACGTGGTACGGTTTGGAGATCGTCGCCATAACCCCCTTCACCTGGACCCCCTGGGCGGCGGCCCGCATAACGGAACCGAGGGCGAAGACGAAATCTATCTGGCCGCCGACCAGCGCCTTAACTGACACATCAGGCGCCACCCTGGTAATCTCCGCCTCGATATTTTCTTCGGCGAAGAAACCCTTCTTGTTGGCAATCTGCTGTGCCATTTCCACCAGGCCGACGCTGGGAGTTGCCATTTTGACTTTTTCGGGCTTGGGGGTAGGTGTGGACGCCGACGCAGTCGCAACCGGTTGCGAAGTTGCTGTAGGAACAGCGGCGGCGGTTTTAGGCGCAGGCGTAGGGGTCGCCGGGGCTGCTGGAGCGCAGGCGGCCAGGGCAAGCGTGCCCAGGAGCGCCAAGACGACTGTTCCGGGCATTAATCTAAGATTCATTCCGGTTTCCCTCCTTCTTGAACCTCACTCCTCTACTGCTTTAGCTTCCTCACGAACGAGTAATCAAATGCCTGGGATACCGGCACCTCGTTGGTGATCTTGGCAAGGGTTCTTGCGTCGTCAATATCGAGCTTGACCACTGCCTCCGAAATATCGCCGTCATCGCTGAAGCCCTTTATCCCGATATCGTAGGTCTTGGTGGACTCTTGCAGGGTGAGATTCAACTCACCCATCATTATCTTGATGATATCGTCCCTATTCTTAGTATCCTTAATGTATTTCAACGCTTTTACGTGTGCCCGCACAAACCGCAACACCTGGCCGGGATTTTCTTTGATTCGTTTATCGCTGGTGGCCAGGCCCCCCATGACTCGCTCCGTTATGTCGCCGGCATTGGCCAGGATACGCAGGCCTTCACCCTCGGCTTTGATAGCAATGGCCAGGTCCAGCATAGCCGCTTGAACGGCGCCGCCCTGCACGGCCTTTAGCCGGGTGGGATTGTCCGTCAGGGCTATGGCCACGATGTCCTTCTCCGGGTCCAGGCCGTAGTACTTGACGATAGCTTTAAGCAGGACGTGGGTGGTGCCCTGCTGGGAGTCAACCCCGATGTTCTTCCCTTTTAGTTCTTGTACAGTCTTAAACTCCGGGCGAGCGACCAGCAATTGTGGAGGGCGGGTTTGGGCTGCCAGGATGCCTTTTACGGGCAGGCCCTGGGTAGCCGCCCGCAGTACCGAGCCGATGGCGCGGGTGTATTCAATCTCTCCGGCAATGACCGCTTTGACCCCGATATCCGAGCCTATGACCTGCTTATCAACCTCGAATCCTTCTTCTTTGTAAAAACCTTTCTTCTCGGCCACCACGGTGAACAGATCAGAGAGCCCCACTGCTGGTATGGCAAGGACCACCTTCTCCAGCTTACGGGGTGTAGCGGTAGCCGTAGGCCGCGGCGGAGCTGCCGTGGGAGACGCAGCCGGGGCCTTTGCCGCCGGCGCCGGTGTCGGGGTCGCTGGCGCAGCCGCTGGCGAGCAGGCGGCCAGAATGAGGCCGCTCAACAGGACCAGGAACACCATCATTGGAACCAGTCTTTTTGCCATTAGAGCCCTCCCTCCTATTTATCTACTTATATATACTTCTCGGACAAGTACGCCTTCCAAGAATGTATGAGTCCATCAATCGAACAGGCACGGCCCCCATTTGTCTATGATCTTGGCGGCCAGCGCGGGACTGGGGTCTGATACCTTTGGGAACTGGTCTATCCACTCGTACGGCCGGCAGGCATCAATGATAGCCCGCGAGTTGTGGCCTTTCAGACCGACGGGGACTGCAGGGTCCAGCGGGCCGCTCCAGCAGCGGTGCAGGATATGAATGTCCTGGGCTGGCTCCGAGCGGGTGGACACGGCCCAGGGGACGTCGTCGGTGCTATAACGGTCAATATCCTCGTCCACCACGATCACGTACCGGCCCATATGGGCGACGGCCCGGCATTGAGATGCCACCAGCCCCGACTGGCGGGCATGCCCGGGATAGCGCTGTTTGATGGAGACGATGCATAGGAAGGAATATCCACCTGGCTCGTGGGAACGAACGCACCGGATATCAGGCACGCCCGCCTCCTCCAGGGCTTCCCAAATCATGACAGATTGAAGCAATGAAGGGAAGAGGGTATGTCCGGATACCAGCGGGTGGGTGGGCGGATTGCCACACAGAGTGGGGCTATTGCGGTGCAGGACCGGCTTAACGCGAATGGTCGGCTCCGGGCGGGAAGAGCTAGCATAATACCCCGTCCACTCGCCGAAAGGCCCTTCCGCCATCCTGTCATCGGGATATGACTCACCTTCGATAACCACCTCGGGCTCCAGCGGGATGGGAAGACCCGTAGCGGGGCCGCGTAGGACTTCCACGGGCTCTCCTGCCAGGCCCCCTATATAGTCGTACTCGCATTGGCCGTGGGGCAGGTCCAGGAATCCAGCAAGATATAATATCGGGTCCGGGCCAATGGCTACGGCTACCGGACAGGGCTTCCCCATGGCGTGGTATTTTTCCCTAATTATCCGGCCGTGCTTACCCAGTGAGACATAGAAGGCAAGGGCGTTACGGTTTCGCACCATTGCCCGGTACGTTCCGATGTTGACCCATCCGGTCCCAGGGTCCGGGGTGATGGTGACACTGGCGGCTCCGATATAGCGACCCCCGTCCAATTCACGATAGCGGGGGACAGGAAACTCTAAGACGTCTATATCGTCTCCGGTGCGTACATTTTCCAGAAGAGGCGAAGATCTCACTAGAATAGGGGCTAGCGGATGCGTGACTTTGGAGCGGCGCCGCCACTTGCGTATAAAGCGCCCTTCAGTGATATCAAGGGGCATGCCCACAGTTAGAGCGGCTCGCTTGAGCGAGTTCACCGGGTTAAGCAGCACCCGGTAGCCGGGAGGATGGCCCGCTACCTCATGGAAGAGGAATGCCGGCTTGGTTCTTCGGTCTTTGGAGGAAAC
>JAUYGE010000060.1 GCA_030690705.1 Dehalococcoidia bacterium
GCGCTGGGGCGCCGCCTTTGCCGGAGTGATGTTCCTGCTGATCGGCGTGCCGCTTTCATTGACCATCCGCCGCTCGCCGGAGAGCATGGGTCTACTGCCGGACGGCGACATTCCGTCCGCGTCGGTGAAAGACCAAAAAAATGAACCCGAACGGCGCGCGCCCGTCGAGGTGGACGTAACCACCGGCGAGGCGTTCCGCTCTTTCACTTTTTGGACCCTGGTGCTCGGCAACGCGGTTCGCAATATGTCGTATCACGCGATCGCGACCCATTTCGTGCCGCTCATGGTGTGGAAAGGAATGAGCCAGCCACAGGCCGCTTTCTTGCTCAGCTCCTTCGCCTTTCTTGGCATGACGAGCACACTGCTCCTGGGCTGGTTCGCCGATCGGGTGAACAAGCCGCGCCTGGTGGCGGGGATTCTCTTCGTAGCGGCAGGCGGTATGCTACTGCCGGTCTTCGGCAGCTCGATGTGACTGCTCCTACTCTTCGCCTTGCTCTTCACCGCGGTCGAGTCCACCTACGCCATCGGCTGGGCGGTGGTCGGCGACTTCTTCGGCCGCAAACACTTCGCCAAGATCCGCGGCTACATGAGCTTCTTTTACATGTGGGGCGGCGTCGCCGGTCCGGTGATCGCCGGCGCGATTTACGACCGCTGGCAAACCTACGAGCCGATGCTCTGGGCGCTGGTGCTGCTTTTCGCGCTCTCAGGAGCTATCTTCGGTATGCTGATCAAGCCGTGGGAAAAAACTCGCGCAGATGACACCAAGAATTGACAATGACGTCTAGACGTCGTAGCGTCACCCTCAATGGCGGCTGAGCGAAAACGCCGAGCTAATGCACGTCGGCGACCGGGCGAGGTGCGCGACGCCATCGTCACTATCTTGTCGAGCAAGCCACGCGGCGCATCCGTCAGTGAAATCCACGGCGCGGTCAGTGAATTGCTCGGCACCGCGGCCGCCTCCAGCGTCCGTTCCTATCTTCGACTCAACTCCAGTTCGCTCTTTCGTCGTCAGGACCGCGGCAAATACATGATCCGTGAAGCTCCGGCTGAAGCCTACGGATTAAAAGCAAGGCGGCGGCGGCCGTCGAGATCTTTTGTCTTCGGCAGGACAAAACTTATTGAGGCTAACTGCTTCGAATGGTTGCGAGAACAGCCTGAGAACTCGATCCATGCGGTGGTGACCGATCCCCCGTACGGCTTGGTCGAATACAGTCCGCAGCAACAGGAAAAACTTTACAAGGGCAAGGGCGGAGTCTGGCGGATTCCACCGGCGTTCGATGGTGCGAAGCGGTCACCTCTGCCGCGCTTCACGGTCTTATCCCCGCGGGACGTGGACGAGCTGGCGCGGTTCTTTCTTAACTGGGGTCGCGCGCTGCTTCCGGTCCTCGTCCCCGGCGCGAACGTTGTCATCGCCAGCAACCCGCTCCTGTCGTACGTTGTATCAGGCGCGCTGGCACGCGCCGGATTGGAACGACGCGGAGAAATCGTACGCCTGGTCATGACGATGCGTGGCGGCGATCGACCGAAACATGCGCACGAGGAGTTTTCCGGCGTGAGCGTCATGCCGCGTTCGATGTGGGAACCTTGGATTGTTTTTCGCAAGCAGATCGAAGGACGCGTGCAAGACAATCTTCGCAAGTGGAAGACGGGTGGCTTCAGGCGGCCGTCCGCCGACCGGCCTTTTGGCGACGTAATCCCATCATCGCCGACGCATAAATCCGAGCGTACCTTAGCGCCACATCCAAGTCTCAAACCCCAAGCTTTTTTGCGCGCGCTCCTGCGCGGCATTCTCCCACTCGGGGAAGGCATCGTGCTAGATCCCTTCGCTGGGTCGGGTTCCACGTTGGCGGCGGCGGAAGCAGTCGGATACGAAAGCTTGGGGATCGAAAAAGACTCCCGGTATTTCGAGATCGCCGCCAAGGCGATCCCGAAACTCGCCGCGTTTAAAAACGGCGGCAATCACTCCTTCAACCTATAAACCCAGTTCTGACGCAGCTTCTCGATCCCCTCGCGGTGAAGCGTCGCGGTTCGTGTTCCAAGTTCTCCTCGTAGATTCTTGCGGAAGTCCCGCGTCGACACATGTCCCAGGTAAACCTCTGTGAAGCTCATCGGTTGCCGTTCCCGCGCCGGTTCGGTTTCGTTGTCAACCGTGTACACGAACACGCACATCCATTGGTCCCGCGCACCGTGGGTATCGACAGCGCCGCCAGCTTTCCTCGTTGTCTTTATTTCAACGCCTTGCGATCCGGCTTTCACACTGTTGTCAGGGTACGCACCGCGAACAACCAGGTCCGGATGCCCGTTGAAATAACGGTTTTCAGTTAACGTTCTTGAATGCTTGGCTAGACTCGCCGTCAACATGTCCGAAAGAACGCCAGACATGATCGCCGGTCGAAGCATGTCATCCAGCCGCTCGAGCCCGCGTTCGACGAGATTGACGTTTACGTCATGAAAGAAGTCATAGACGTCCTGCATGGTCATCGCGAAATCCTTGAGCCGAAGCTCAAATGGAAGATCTGCCTTGCAGTTGAATTTCGCATCTTCAACTTCGTTACGTCGGATAGTCATCGATAAAACGTATCGTTCTGCCTTGGTGAAAGGAGCCTCATGTTAGCAAATCAACCTTTGGCTGAGAAGAGTTTCCCAGTTGAAACTCACTGGCAGCCTCCGTTGGCTGGCTTCGCCAAATCTACCCAGAACCGCTGGACGATTTCGTTTCGCTCCTCGATAAACTCTTCGGAGTCGAGCACTCCTCCATTCTTCAATATAACGCGAGCCGATGCGACGTTTTCTTTGCCGCAGGTGAGAAGTACGCGACGGAGTCCAATGGCTCCGGCTTTTTCCAGAGTCAGCTTGAGCAGCAGAGACGCATAGCCTCTTCCTCTTCGAGAAGGCCGAACACCGTAGCCGATACTCCCTCCTTCTCGTTGTAAACCCGGCGTAAGCGCGTGGCGAAGATTCGAAACGCCGACCACTTCTTGTTCATCGGTCACCAACCAGAACGTGGAATGCGGAACGAAGCCTTCCGGAATTCCAATACCGCGCGAGTTGTTTTCCAGCCTTTCGATCAGGGCGCCGAAGTCGTCGCAAGGGTAGCTGAGAGTAAACGGCACCAATGGCTCGTTGTTCGCCAGGAATTCCTGGACCAGACTGACGTACTCAAGACTACCGAGTTCTCACTAATGTGACACACTCCTTTCACTGCTTTTTATCCATTTTCATCCTGAGCTGCGATCGTTCAATCGAGAGAGTGATGAATCGGTCGATGAGCTTTCTGAAGCGCTTGAAATGGGATATCTCGGCCTTGACATGGGCTACGAAGGCATCGCGGATATACTGGGTATGCCCCTTACCCCGGTGGGTGTAGCTCAGATGCCAATACGCCCCGTACTTATTCTTGGTCTTTCGAGCCTGTTTACTCAGTGAGCCTGGCCTCATCGGTCCGATTTCTCCAATCTCCCGTATTATTCCATGAATCGCCTCTTGCAACCGTTCGAGTTTGCTTTTAGACATGTATGTATCATTATAATAATACATATTCGGAGTCAAGAGCAAAGGAGGCGTGAATGCGGATTTGGACGCAGTGGTGGTCTTGGGTGGAGCCGTTGCGGGCAGCCTGTTCGAGGTCGCGGAGCTTTCTGTGGCTGTTGGCGGCGCTCGCGGGGATTTCAATCCGGAGTGATCTTCTCGGTGTGACCAGCATTGTTCGAGCGCTGGGGTTGAGCGGGTACTGCTATGACCGGCTGCTGGACTTCTTTCACTCCAAGGCGGTCGACCCTGATGCCTTATGCCGATGCTGGGTCAAGACCGTCTTTGCGCGGATGGCGGGCATTTATCGAGTCAACGGCCGGCCGGTGCTTTTGGGCGATGGCATCAAGATCCCCAAGCGTGGCCACAAGATGCCCGCCGTCAAGTTGCTTCATCAGGTCTCGGACAGTAATACCAAACCCGAATACATCATGGGGCATTCCATTCAGGCCGTCTCAGTGTTGGTGTCGGCGGCATCATCGTTTTTCGCCGTTCCTCTGTCCGCGCGCATTCACGAAGGGCTGGTGTTCACCAACCGTGACCAGCGCACTCTCCCCAACAAATTCCTCTCTCTGGTCGAGGCTCTCGGGATTGCCGAGCCGGTCTACCTCGTCGCCGACGCTTATTACGCCTGCCATACGATGGCCTTGGGACTGATCCAAGCCGGCAGCCACTTGATCTCCCGGCTGCGCAAAAACTCCGTCGCCTTCGAGCCCATACCCCCGACTGAGGCCAAATCTAGGCGCGGCCGTCCCAAGTTGTATGGATGCAAGGTCCGCCTGTTCACCCTGTTTGAAACATCCGATGACCGCTGGATCACGGTTTCAAGCCCCGTCTACGGCGAGAAGGACGTCTTGATCCGTTATCTCTGTGTGGATCTGCTGTGGAGACCGATCCGCCGCCTGGCCCGCTTCGTACTGGTGGAACACCCGGACCGCGGACGCATCATCTTGCTGTGCACGGACCTCAGTCTGAACCCGATCGAGATCATCCGGCTCTACGCCCTGCGCTTCAAAATCGAGCTTTCCTTCAAGCAGGCCGTTCGCACGCTTGGCGCCTACGCCTACCACTTCTGGATGAGGGCCATGGACGAGATCGGCTCCCGCTCTGGCGATCAATATCTCCACCGCAAGACAGACCAGTACCGCGACGCCATCCGGCGCAAGCTGGCCGCCTACCATCGCTACATCCAGATTGCTCTGATCTCGCTGGGTGTCCTTCAATGCATCGCCACCACTACCCCCGCCCTCGTTTGGTCCAGCTTCGGCTCCTGGCTTTGCACCATCAGACCCGGAATTCCCCCATCGGAACTGGTCGTGATGATTGCTCTGCGAAATTCACTCCCGGATTTTCTCATCGCTTCCGGTCCAGGCCACTTGTTGAGAAAATTCCTGCGTGACCGTCTCGATCTAAACAGGGCTGAAGGGTTCCGCCTGGCAGGTTAACCAAGAACTCGGTAGTCTTGAGTGACGTACGTCAGCTGTAAATCCATGCGAGGTTCGACGAGAAAGACGCGAATCTCCATAACGGCCTATCCTCAGACCGGACTATCTCACTTGTCGCATGCCATTTACAATTATCGAGCGCCGGATCATAATTGGTCTCTTGAAATCTTTTGGCTGGGTCAACAGAATGAGACCGACGTTAAGGCCAAGTGATTGTTTATGCCCGACCGCAGAAATCCCCTTTTAGCTCTCGCGCTTTCGGCCATCGCACCAGGCTTAGGGCAGCTCTATAACAAGGAAACCAGAAAGGGCTTGGTGATCATCGGCTCTTGTTTGGGCCTGGGCCTGCTCATCTACTGGCAGTCCGGATTAAACAGAATCACCTTCGCCCTCGCTTTGCTGCTCGTTTGGATCAGCGCCATCGCCGAAGCCTACAAATCCGCCCAGGCTTCCGGTCAGCCGCCGGATTTTTACTACCGAAAGGCCTACGTCGTTTCCTTGTTGCTGCTCATCGGTCCTTTCGCATTACCATTGCTTTGGCGAAGTCCGCATTTTTCACGGACCGCCCGTTGGGTCTGGATAGTGGTCGTCGTCGGCGCGACGCTGCTATTTTTCTTGACTCCACACCTAACGAGTTGGACTCTACGGCGCCTATCGCCGGAATGATGCGGCTTCAATGCTATCGATGGCCTTCAACAAGATTCGCTTTGCCTTCCTTGAATCGTAGTCGTACGGAATGTGGATGAAGCCGAAACGCACTGGCTCCCGGCGGCGCTTTAGATAATCGAGGATCACGTACATGGAGTAATTGCACACGTAGTCGCCGGCGTTTAGAGAAAATCTCGCCTGCGAACCGAGTCCCAATCTCAGACTGGTGGGAAGTCGCCTGGAGCCGCCGCGAACAATCGGCTTTGGCTTCTCGCCCTTGTCGTTGCGCCGCTTATTTACCGCCCGCCGCTCGATTCTCAAACGCCGGCCGCGGGAGCATTGGCCCAGGCCCAAAATGACTTCGGGATCGTGCTTCCTGACGGCATCGATGAACTGACGCCGGTGAAATCTTACCGGGAAGATAATTTTGGCAAGCTGCCGCTGCCTCGGCATCCGGCGGATGATTTTTTCCGTTACGTTTTCTTTAAAACTCCGGTAGACGCCGAAGCCGTAGACGAGTATACGCATGGGTATGGTGCCAATTGAGACGAACCGTTCGCTCACTCCGTCATGGTTGCGGCTTAACGTGCACGGCAAGCCAACTCGTCTCGGCATCCGTTTCGCTGACCCGGTGCCTTACATGGCTCGCAATCGTCACATGATCGCCCGCGCGCATCGCCACAGCCTCGCCGTCGGTGAATTCCAACGTCGCCTGTCCGCGCAAGACCATTACCCACTCGTCCTCGGGCTGATCATACCAAAAACCCGCCGGGCTGCGGTGCGCATTCGAGACGATGCGCGCGACGCGCACATTCGCGTTCTCGAACAAAGTCAAGCATTGTTCGAGTCCAGGTGGCGCAGTCGCGCCGGTGAATAGGTTGCGAATCGTTATCGTCATCAATAATTCTCCCGTTTCGAACGCTCACTTGCCGGCGCGCCGGATCGCCGGCACGTCGATGATACGAATCTTGCCGCCATCCGGCGGATTTTCCACGGCGTGAACCAACGCGCTTGCCATCTGATCGATCGTCACGAAACCCAGCCGCTCGCCGCTTTCCCGCGTCGAAGGAAAACACTCCGCGATTTTGTAAAACGGCAGCAGCACTATCGGCCAGCGATGGCCGGGGCCGAGGACATACCAGGGCCGGAGAACCGTCGCCGTGAGGCCAGCCTCTTTGATCATCGTTTCGCCAAGCCCACGAACCCAAAGATAAGCGCGCATAACCAGCGCCGGCTGCGCCACGCTCACATACACGAGATGGCCGATGCCCACGCGTCGCGCCGCATTCACCGTTGCGCGAATCGAAGCGAGATCGATCTCTTCAAACTGTTTTGCCTTGGCGGGACTGGGATGGGGCGTGCCGACCAGGTGGACGACGGTGTCGTCCGGCCGAAGAGCGGCGGCAACCGAATCAGCATCGAGAGCATCGCCGACCACCGCTTGCGCTCCCGCAGGGACGCGCGCCAGTGAAGTTTCCCGCGCCAGCGCGCGCACCCGATGCCCGCGCGCAAGCAGCGCGGGAATCAAATGGCGTCCGACGTAACCGGTGCCACCGGTAACAAGTAGGTCAATAGCCTTCGACATCGGCCCTCACTGGCCCGGATGACTTTCCGCGGAACGAGCTCCGAAACGGTTATCTGTCTTAGCGCTCTTTGCGTCTTTGCGCGAGATTGACCACCGAGTTTTTCGCATCCGCGCCCATGCGCGTCCCGCCGGCCCTCGCTCGAACCCAACGACTTTCAGCCCCGCCGAAGCGAGATCCTTGGCGAAGATCCCGCCCAGAGCTCCGACTCCAACCAGACATACGTCGGCAATCGGTTGTTCCAAAATAACATTTCCTTCAGGTCCGGCTCCGCTCAAAGCGCTTCGCGCCATTGGCCGTGATGATGGGCTCGAAGCGGTCAAGCAGCCGGCTGGGTTCTTCCTCAACGATCAGCAACGCGCGGTGTTTGGGCTTGAGAAATTCCTGGTCCACGGCGTGATTCATGAAGCGAATGAGATGGTCGTAGTATTCGCCGATATTCAAGAGGCCGCAAGGCTTGTTGTGCAGGCCCAATTGCGCCCAGCTCAGCACTTCGAAAAATTCTTCCATAGTGCCGATCCCGCCGGGCATGGCGATGAAGCCGTCTGACAAGTCGGCCATCACGGCTTTGCGCTCGTGCATCGACTGCACGACCCGCAGCTCTGAGAGACCGCGATGCGCGACTTCCTGGCTCACGAGCGCATCCGGGATCACGCCCGTCACATGGCCGCCGCGCTCGAGCACGGCGTCGGCAATCACACCCATCAGCCCGACGTTGCCGCCGCCATAGACCAGACCGTAGCCGCGCTCGACGAGTTGCCGCGCGGCCTGGCGCGCCGCCGCGCGATACTCGGAACGCTTTCCCGTTTTCGATCCGGTGAAGACGCAAATTCGTCCGTTCAAATTGCTCATAGAATGGAACTCTCCTCTAAATCTCCTCATCCTCCTGCTTCGCTACAGAGCCGATTGTAAATGGAAGAATTGCGTTCGTCTATGGTCTGATATCGACTCAGGGCGAGTTGTGTTGCCCAACGCGCTGGATCGGAAATATCCCAATGCTGGTCAAGAGTGGAGATGGCAATGGTTTTTTCCGGCGACGAGATACTACAAAGCCGTGCGAGAGGCTGCTCGCAACGCGGGGATAGCAAAGCCGGCGACATGTCATTCATTACGCCACTTTTTCTCCACGCATCTGCTGGAAGATGGATACGATATCCGGACCGTACGGGAGTTGCTGGGGCACCGCGATGTCAGCACGACGATATACACGCATGTTTTGAATCGCGGCGGCCGAGGCGTTCAAAGTCCAGCGGACCGGCTACTGAGAATTTGAAAACGCAATGTTGCCTCGGGGTTAGACTGCGGGCCAATAGTGGGATAGGTCGCCAACCCGGGAGCAATGGCCAGAAAACGTGGCTTGACTTTCGAGTCGCAAGTGAGCGATACAGTTCACCAAGTAATCTTGCAAGTCGCGTAGAGATGTTTGGGATAAGCGGCCAGCACCGGCGCGGCCTAAACAGCTCACTTTATAGTTAGATTTCAGGATCACCAGTGAGCCGTACGACGATTCCCGTCCACACACGTCAGCTCGTGCTACTCGAGGCTGGCTATAAGTGTGCGAATCCGACGTGTCGACATGTCATCACGTTAGAGTTGCATCACATCGTCTGGGTCAAGGATGATGGTGACAATGATCCGAATAACCTGCTGGCGCTTTGCCCGAATTGCCATTCGCTACACACGCATGACCATATTCCGGAGCAAGCGATCCGCACTTGGAAAAGTCTTCTTTTGGCATTAAACAGTACCAATCACGCCACCGCGGATCTGTTACTAATACTTTCCGTCGAAGAGCAACGTATCGAAGCTGCGTCCGACGCAACGAACATTCCGCCTCCGTTTCGCTTCACAGGCGACGGGTTGCCTGCGCTGTCTGGATTGATTTCTTCCGGCTTGATAGAAATATCTAAGCGCTACTCCGGCGCAAATGCGTGGGGTGGGTCCATGCCGTCGTTTGAGGTACGGCTTACAGCCAAGGGCAAGAATCTCGTCTCCGCTTGGCGTGCGAGCAGCGGAGATCTCGGCGCGATATTGGGAATGCAGTCGTAATGAAATCTAACTTTGGGTCGAACGGACGGGCCGTAAGCGAAGTGGCAACATCAAACGCCATCGCGGCCCGCCGTTCACCAAAACGTTAGGCCGCTAGAGCCTCGATAAATCCAGCGCCAAGTTGGAGGCAAGATGACCATCAACGATCTCGACAAACTGGCAGCGCTCATCAAGCAGGAGCGCAACGCGTTGCTCTCGCACTGGCGGCAACAGGTGAGGCAACTCCCCTCAGCACAGCATCTTGACACCCCGACGCTCAACGATCACATTCCTGGACTCCTTGATGAATTGGCTACTGCACTCGAATCAAGGTCAGACGAGACGATCCCAGAAGCGCTCAGCGAAGGCAGCCCGCCAGCCCGTGGGGGGTTACAGCGTGTCCAAGACGGATTTGACATTGAAGAAGTCGTTGCGGAGTATAACATCCTGCGCGGCTGTATCCACGATCTCGCCGATACCAACGGTTTGAGCCTGCAAGGGAAGCCTTTCCACATTATGAACCGGGTCTTAGACGGTGCGATCGGATTGGCCGTGCAGACATATGCCACTCAGCGAGCGCTGGAAGTGCAGCAGCGCCGGGAAGAGTATCTCGCCTTTGTGGCGCACGATCTCCGAACTCCACTGAGTGCCATTTCCCTGGCTACAACAGTCCTGGAGCTGACACTCCCGCAGCGAAGCGCCAGCGCCGAAACTACCCAGATGTTGAAAACCTTGCGCCGCAACGTGCAGCATCTCGGAGAGCTGGTCGGCAAGGTGATTGAGGAAAACACTAATCTCCAAACAGAAATCGGCATCAAATTGGAGCGCCGCGCGTTTGATTTGTGGCCGCTCGTCGAGGCTCTCATTCACGATTTCCATCCAGCAGCAGGGACCGCCAGCACCCAGCTGATCAACAAGGTGCCCGACGACTTAGTCGTCTATGCAGATGCCAGTTTGTTGAGGCGGATCTTTCAGAACTTGATTGCCAACGCAATTACGTACACGTCACGTGGAGAGGTTATCATAGGGGCACGGGAACTCGGCGCGGAAGGTGCCGTTGAGTGCTGGGTCAGCGACAACGGTGCGGGAATCCCGGAGGAGCGTCTTGAAAACGTGTTCGACCAATTAGAGACTGATCCTCAGAAGGAAGGTGGGTTGGGCTTGGGTCTCGCTATCGTCAAGACGTTTGTTGAGGCTCACGACGGGAAGGTGACCGTCGAAAGCAAGGAAGGTCTCGGCTCAACGTTCCGGTTAACGCTACCGGCAAGGCCAAGGTAAGCAGCACTTCACAGTGGAGGTCCGTAAGCGGCCTAACCAATAAGTCGGGGTCAGGGGGTCAGGGTCAGGGGGGTCAGGGGTCAGTCAGGGTCAGGGTCAAGTCAGGGTCAGGGTCAGAAGTCAGGGTCAGGAAGTCAGGGTCAGGGTCAGGCCTGAGTCTGTACTCTGATGTTGACTTGATGTATTAGCGATCATGGCGCGAAAACCGAGAGTCGAATTTGACGGAGCGTTTTAGTCAGGGTCAGGGTCAGGCCTGAGTCTGTACTCTGATGTTGACTTGATGTATTAGCGATCATGGCGCGAAAAACCAGAGTCGAATTTGACGGGGCGTTTTATCACGTTATTGTTCGGGGCAATCAGCGCCAAAAGGTCTTTGGCGACGACCGAGACCGGTTGGCTTATCTCGAGCGGCTCGAACAGTACCGCGAGCGTTTTGGTTTTTCGGTTTACGCCTACGTTTTGATGGCCAACCACATTCATCTCCTGGTCGAGACGAAAAGAGTTCCGCTCTCCAAGATCATGCAGGGGATACAGTTCACGTATACTCAAACCTACAACCGTCGCCACCGCACCGTCGGTCATCTTTTTCAGGGGCGATACAAAGCGATCCTTTGCGATCGCAATGAATACTTGCTCGAGCTAGTGCGTTATATCCACTTAAATCCGGCACGCATGAGAAATCCAATCGACCCGTGGAAGTACCGATGGAGTAGCCATCGAGGCTACATGGGAGAGAAAAGCGAGGTTCGAATTGAGACCGAAGCGATGCTGGGGCAGTTCGGAAAAAGCCGCGGGCACGCGCGGCGGGCCTATGTGCGAGTCATGGAAGAGGGAGTGGGCGCAGGACACGAAGAGAAATATTATCAGGCCACGGATCAGCGATTTCTCGGCGACGAAGCGTTTGTCGAGACCGTGGCTGCGCGCACGACGGAGAAAGACATTGAGCCCACGGGTCCGAGAGCAAGTTTTGAGCGATTGCTGGAAGCGGTTACGAACGAATACGGAGTAACCAAGGAACGGTTGATGGGCAC
>JAUYGE010000077.1 GCA_030690705.1 Dehalococcoidia bacterium
GTGACTTCCATCACCGCTCGGCCCACGGAGAGCATAGCCTTCGTCTCGATGACTCCTTTCAGGTCGGCGATGTTCTCGCAGCGAAGGTGATCGGACGCTTCCTCCAAGGGTTTGAGCCTCTTCAGTCCCTCCTCGAGCAGGGGGCCGGTCTTCACCGGGCCGGCGCTGCGATAGCAAATCTGCCTTATCTGCTCTTGAAGCTCGCTCGCCCTCTGGTTGCCTTCTTTCTTCGCCAGAGCTTCAATCTGGTCCAGTCCATCCTTGATGCCCTTCCTCTCCCTGGCCGGCCCCGACTTGTCGAGGTCGGCGGCCGCGCTCCTGCCGGCGATGGCTCCGGTGATAAGGCAGGAGGGGAAAGGGCCCCAGCCGCTCTCTGCGGCGAAATACCCCGAGGTCACCTCGCCGGCGGCGTAGAGTCCCGGCATGGAGGTCCGGCCGCGGGCGTCGATGGGGATGCCGCCGCGGAAGCTGTGGCCCATGTGGAGGATGGGCACCGGCTTGACGCGCATATCCGCGCCGCTCCTTCTTATCTGCTTATGGTTCCTCTCCGGAAGCTTCTCCCACGCCCTGGCGGGGACCTGGGTCAGGTCCAGCAGGACCGGCCCTGCCTCTGCCTCCATGGCCACAGCGCGGGGCAGCCATTCGAACCTGGTGCTGGAGGGGATGGTGCCTTCCTGGAGGGTGATGTGGTAGTGCTTCTGGATGATATCTTCGCCCTTGCTATTGATTATGCGCGCCTTCTCCATGAGAAGCGTGCCCGGGGCGCAATGGACGTACTGGCCGCCGGGAGTGGAGAGGCCAACGGGGTAGAAATGGATGAACTCCAGGTTGGTGAGTTTGGCGCCTGCCTGGAGGGCGAGGGCGTAGCCGTCACCGAGGACGCTCTTCGAGGTGGTGGTATTCTGGTATATGCCCGCGGCCCCTCCGGTGGCCACGATGGTGGCCCTGGCGAAAATGGATAGCCAGCGTCCATCGTCCCGTAGCCCCGAGGCTCCGATGATGCTTCCATCTTCCTTCAATAGCCCGGTTATCAGACAGTCTTCAACCACCCTGACCCCATCGCTTCGCAGGAGTGCCCCCAGAACGTTAAGGATAATCGCTCCCCCGTGGCCCTGGTCGCTGCCAACGGGGCGATAGACCTTCGTCACACCATCGTAGCCGTTCTCGGAGAGCATCGGAACTCCCAGCTTCTCGATGAGATGGATGCAGTTCAGCGCCTCTTTGTCCACCGCCTCGACCACGGCGGGGTCCTCGATGTACTTCCCTGGCTTGCTGTCATAGCCGGGCAAATCCAGCTTCGATTGAAGGTGCCGGCTCTGGAAAGCTGCCAGGGCATAGGCAGTGGAGGCCTCCTTGCCCAGGCCGGCCTTGGAGACGAGGATGACCTGGGCTCCTCCCCTTCTGGCTTCGAGGGCGGCCATGGTGCCGGCCACTCCGGAGCCTATAACGAGTACATCGGTGCTCAGGGATTCTCTTGTCAGCATCGCGGTCTTCTACCTCCCAGAATTCGAGATTCGGAGCGTGGTTGCCATCATAGAGCTTTTGAATCGAATGGTAAAGGCACGCGGCTGTGTCACTCACCGGGGTATATCTCTGTTCACATCACTCCTTGCAGAATTGCTTAAGATATTGACTTTTGGGCAGAATCGTTCTAATCTTCCCGTATCATCGGAAACGAGGGATTGGGTTTCTACTCTTTCAGCATCCAGAACGTATAGAGGAGGTCGGGTTAATGAGAAGTTTCGTTTACTGGTTAGGAAGCATTGTCCTGGTCTTTAGCCTTTTTCTTTCTGCTTGTGCTCCTAAAGCCACTCCACCTGCATCTGGGCCGACGGCTCCCGGTCCTGCGCCGTCGCCGCAGCCAGCGCCTGCCGCGCCGGCCAGTGAGTGGGACAGGGTACTGGCAGCAGCCTCCAAGGAGGGAAATATCGTCCTCTACAATGTGCTTGGGACGAGTTGGGCGCCCGCTTTGACGCAGGCCATGGCAAAGTACGGCATCAAGGTGGACGTGATCTCCGGCAACGGCGCGTCGCTGGAGCTGAAAATTGTCACGGAACAGCAGGCGAAAGCCTGGACGGCCGACATGTTTATCAGCGGCTGGACAAACAACCTCAACCTGCTGGGAAAGGGCTTTGCACAGCCGGTCAACGAAGTTCTCCCCGAGCTGACAGCCAAGGATGTATGGAGATTGAATCCGAACATGTACGACTCGACCAAAGCCGTCTGGGTCTTCGGCACGAGCATCACGCCTTCCCTGATCGTGAACAGCGATGTCGTGAAGGTGGGAGAGATCCGGACGTGGAACGACCTGCTTGACCCCAAATGGAAGGGTCGCATAGCCATGACCGACGCGCGGCCGGGCAGCGGGCCAGGGACGTCCGGCATGTTCATATTTTCGTCTCTTGGCGAGGAGTTCTGGAAGAAGATGGCGACGCAGGGCATCGCCATGCACCAGAGCTATGATTTGCCGGTCTCCCAGGTGGCCCTCGGCGAGAAGTGGATGGCCCTGTTCCCGGCATTCTCGCGGACCGTCGCGGCCATAAAGGCCGGCGCCCCGGTTCGGATCAACCACCTGGAGGGAGGGACCTCCTACTACATCAACGGTGTCACTGTGGTGAAGAATGCGCCCCATCCCAACGCCTCACTCGTGGTCCTGAACTGGATGTTCAGCAAGGAGGGACAGGCGGCGATAGGCAGTGCGACCGACAACTACACCGTAAGGAAGGACGTCCAGGAGACCTGGATCAGGATTCCGGAGTTGAACCTCGCCACGTTCACCCTGTTGGAGCCGGCGAACAACTCCGACCTGGCGGGCCCCAAGAAAGGCACCGAGTTTGCCACGAAGATCTTCGGGGCGCGATAGCAGGCCGGGCCGACTAAAGAAGACGCCGCGAGGGAATAGGTCCAGCCATAATTGCGGGCCTGGTCCATCTCCTGACCTCTTCGCCTCTCCGGGCCTCGTTGAGTCAGATCCCTGACTCTGAAAGGTGGAGTGGAAGGGGCGAGCAATGAAGATAGACATATCGGCCCACATCGTTCCGCCAGGGCTCAGAAAGGCTGTATCCCGGATTGCCGCAGGCAGGATTGCCTTGCAACAGTCGCCCGTTCTGGATAGCCTCGATGCCAGGTTCCGGGTGATGGACAGGTACCCCGACGTGCTCCAGGTGCTGTCGCAACCTCACTCGCTTGAAGGCGCAGGCGAGACCGGGGCTGTCTATGAGCTGGCGCGGGTCAATAACGATGGCATGGCGGAGGTTGCCGCGAAGTACCCTGATAGGTTCGCTGGCTTCGTGGCCAACATACCGCTCAGCGACATCGACTCAGCTCTGAAGGAGACCGACAGAACTGTCATGGCCCTCGGCAGCAAGGGAATAATGGTCAGCGCCGTGGTGGAAAGGCCCCTCGACCTGCCTGAGTTCATGCACCTGTACGAGAAGATGGCGCAGTATGACCTTCCCATATTCCTTCACCCGATGGGCGGCCCGACTCATCCTGACTACGACGGCGAGAGCGTCTCGAAATATCTCATCTGGGGACTCTGGGGCTGGCCCTATCAGACCACTCTGGCCATGACCAGACTGGTCTTCAGTGGCGTC
>JAUYGE010000075.1 GCA_030690705.1 Dehalococcoidia bacterium
TGTGAACTCCGCCATGAGGAACATGCTGCCCATGATAGCTGCTCGAACAACCGGAGGGTTCCCGCCTACCAGGAGAGCATAGACCCAGACGGCAATCAACGCGAACCAGATATGGACATAGCGCCGCCGTCCGAAGAGCCATGCACCGAGAATCAGCAGCAGCCCCGCCGCTATGCTGACATTCTGCCCTGACACAACCAGAATATGGGCCGTGCCGCTCCGGGTGAACTGGTCTCGCACCGGGCCCGGAATATTGCCCTGCTCCCCCAATAAAATCGCCTGGGCAATGGAAGCCTGGGGCTCCGGCAAGAATCGAGCCAGGGATTGGGACAGGCTCCCTCTCAGAGAGTGAAGCCCGGCCAGAAGAAACGCGCCCCTGCCACGTTCAAGAACAGTGACTCGCGGGAAAGCCAGGAGAGAATACACCCCTTGTTGTTCCAGATAATGGCGGTAGTCGAAATCGTCAAAGACCGGAGGTGCTTGCAATTCACCAGTCAGCCGCAAAAGGTCTCCATACTTATAAGAACCGGACCGGGGCACCCAGACCACAGCCGAGCCGGAAACAGGCTGCCACGCGTCGCCCATTCTTACCTCTCTGGCCTCAACTCTGAGCTTAATGGACCTGTCCCTGACATCGGGGCTGCCGGTCACCAGACCGGTGATCTCAACCTCTCCCTGACCATTCAAGCTCCGGAGCAACTGTCCGTCATCGTCTGCCGGAAGGCTGGCCTGGTACCGGAGGACCCCACCGGCGAGCAGAGCCAGACACAGAGCCGCCACAACCGTGGCCCTGCGGCGGAAGACGAAGACCGTTCCCAGAAGGAGCACCGCTCCCAGGCCGAAGAGAATGGCCGCCAACGACATCCAGGAACCTATATAGACGCCGGCTACCCAGGCAACACTTAGATAGACGAGAGTCATTTCTGTTACCTAGTCCGAAACCGTAATCAGGTCTTTGATTCTCTCGTAGGTCGTGACGCCGATTCCCTTCACCTGCGTCAACTCTCCGGGGCTGCTAAAACGGCCTTTCTCCTTGCGGTACTCTATGATGGCTCCGGCCCTGGTCTCACCTATCCCCGGCAGCGCTCCAATCAACCATGCTTCAGCGGTATTGAGGTTCACCCTCTGGGACTGTGAAAGCTCTTTTGCCCCGGGGACATACAACTTGACCGCAGAGGTATCAGCCCCGTATAGAAGCCCGGCCGCTCGGATGATGTCGGCCACTGAATCTCCCTCCCCCCAGGGATACAGACCCGGGTTGGCCACGGCGCCGCTCACGTAGACCGTCCCGCGTGGGCTACTCGTCTCCGGCGGAGCCACTATCTCTATTGGCTCGCTCCGCCTGGCGAGAAAGAGCAATGCCCCGGCGGTAGCCACCACCACCAGGAAAACCAGCGCGGGAGCCCGGTATTTCTTTATCCATCCAGACATGCCGAACCTCCTTGACGCTGCACTTGTCTGGCATGATAAACGAGCAAGAGAGGAATGGCAACCCCCAGGATTCTTCACTCACCCATGCTGTGCTAGAATAGAAGAGAAAAGGCGGTCACATTCAGGAACGAGCTATGCCAATCTATGAGTACTGGTGCCCAGTTTGCCGGCGACGCGTAAGCCTGTATGTTCGCCTCGCTTCAGCGACTTCCGCACCCGCATGTCCCCAGTGCAAGGGCGCCAACCTCCGCCGCCTCTTCTCCACCTTCGCCGTCCGCAAATCCGAGATGAGCACCTATGAAGACATCCTATCCGACAACCAGCTGGTGAAAGGCCTGGAACAGAACAACCCCCGGGCCCTGGCCGAGTGGAACCGCCGCATGGGCAGCGGCGGGGATGAGGGAGTAGGCCCGGAACACGAGGAGATGCTGGCGAGGCTGGAGGCCGGTGAGATGCCGCCGGCGGAATCACCGGACGAAGAGGAGACTTCGGAGGAATCCCAGTAAAAGCGTAAACCCATGCCGATTTATGAATTCCACTGCCCCAAGTGCCATATAAAAACGAGCATCCTGTCAAGGAAGATAGTCGCTCCTCCGGCATCTTGCTGCCCTTCGTGTGGAAGCGCCGACATGATTCGCACCGTCTCGGGCTTCGCCCACCACAGGACGGCGGGGTCAGGCCGAGGGGAAGGCACGGCGCCGGGGGCATCGGGTGGAGAGGACTACTACAAAGACCCGCGCAACATCGGCCGGTGGACGGAGGAGAAGTTCCACGATATGGGCATTGAAATGCCGGCGCAGGTCAAGGAGACTATTGAGAAAGCCCGTGAAGGCGAGTTGCCTGATTCACTACGAGATTTGAAGAGCGGGACCCCCGATGCAGCGTATCATTGACGCCAACCTCAACCGGCTTGCCGAGGGACTGCGTGTCCTGGAAGACGTCGCCCGTTTTGCCCTCAACCATGAGCCACTTGACCGGGAACTGAGGACGCTCCGCCACCAGCTGCGGGAAGGCCTCAAGCCGCTGGAGTCGGTCCTGATATCCTCGCGAGACGCCGCCGGGGATATCGGTGCGGACGCAGAAGGACCCGCCAGGGCAAAAAGAGAGGACATGGCCGGGCTGGTGACTGCCAATGCCAGGCGGGCACAGGAGGCCCTGAGGGTGCTGGAGGAGCTGGCCCGGTTGCCCGAGATGGCCGGCGCCATGAGCGGCGACAGCTACGAGCACGCCCGCTTCGCCCTCTATGACATAGAGAAGAGGCTCCTGTCTCTCTTGTGGCGACACGACAAGAGGCAGACGATACGCGGGCTATATGTCATCATAGATACGGAGTCCTTGAGAGGGCGGAAAGCCATCGATGTCACCGGGCAGGCGATACGCGGCGGGGCCAGAGTCATCCAGCTGCGCGACAAGACCCTCCCAAAAGGAGAACTGGAGAAGATAGCCCTGGGCATGAAAGCATTATGTAAAGGACACGGCATCCCATTCATCGTTAACGACCATCTGGACATCGCACTGACAGCCGACGCCGACGGTCTGCATCTGGGACAGAAGGACATGGCAGTGGCCACAGCGCGGCGACTTCTGCCGGTGGACAAGGTCATCGGCTGCTCCACCAAGACGGTGGAGCAAGCCCTCAAAGCCCAGGCCGAAGGCGCCGATTACCTCGCCGTAGGCGCCATCTACCCCACCAGCACCAAGGTCGAGACC
>JAUYGE010000076.1 GCA_030690705.1 Dehalococcoidia bacterium
GAGGGACGACTCATCGAAGGCCTGGGAAACGAGGCCCATCTTGGTGTGTACCCGAATGCTGCTACCGTCACTGGTAGCTATACCGGCGCTTTCCTGCCCACGATGTTGAAGAGCGAACAGGGCAAAAAAGGCTACGCGGGCAACATCCTCAGTCGGCGCGTAAACGCCGAAAACACCACAGCTTTCGTGCAAAATGCTTCTCCGGATGCCTCCTGAATACCTTGCCCTTGGCAAATTATAGCGTCTTTCAGGTCCTCGGGTCAAGTTCGGCGCAGCTTTGGGTACGCTCGAGGAGATACTGCCTTTTCTTCATTGTCGGAAGTTCTGAGGGCAACGCAGCAGAATGAAGAACTCGCGGTTGCCGGCGGGTCCCAGGATAGGGGAAGACGTCAGGCCGCCGAAACGAAAACCATGTCCTACTGCCCAGACCAGAAGACGGCCCAGTACCTTCGCATGCAACTGAGGATCTCTGACTACGCCGCCCCGGCCGACTTCTCCTTTCCCCACCTCAAACTGGGGCTTCACGAGGATAATCAGGAAACCACGTTCGGTAAGATGCAAAGCGGTGTTCGGTATGACCTTTTCCACGGAAATAAACGAGACGTCCATGGTAACCAGGTCCGCCTTCTCGGGCATAGGGAAAGGGTGCCGGGCATTGATTCTCTCCATCACTACGACCCGAGGGTCTTTCCTCAGCCCGTAGTCCAGTTGCCCGTAGCCGACATCTATGGCGTATACCTTCTTCGCTCCTCTCTGCAGCAGACAGTCGGTGAAACCGCCGGTGGAGGCGCCGACGTCAATGGCAACTTTGCCAGTCACGTCGAGATCGAAGTGGTCCAGGGCCGAGCATAGCTTGATGCCTCCCCGGCTCACATAGGGTGGTCTCTCAATGAGCTTTACCACCGTCTTGTCAGTCACCATCAGCGCCGGATGAGAAACTGTCTTGCCATCTGCCATCACTTCTCCGGCGAGGATCAAGGCCTGGGCTTTGCTGCGGCTCTCCGCCTGGCCTATCTTGACCAGAAAGGTGTCGATGCGCTGTCTAGACATGAGCATTATCAGACGGGTTGTGGTAGGCTAGTTGAGCTTCCGCGGCTTGAGGACATAGGACAAGATGATGAGACCGAGGCCCAGGAGAAACGATACGAGTGCGAGTCCCCACGAATTCTGGTAGAAGACAGTCATGAAGTACCAGACTCCTCCAACGAAGAACAGCAGCATGCCGGCTACAAGGGTAACGATGGCTATGAAATACTGGAAGGAACGCCTTAGAAAAGACATTAACGCTCGACTATCCGAGACTAATATAGATACCCGGCAACCCATCGGCCTACCAAAAACTTCCGGTCAGTCCAATTATAGCACCCCCAGCATTCGAAAGAACAGACCTTGACAAGAACCTTTCCCTAGCCTACGATTACACTCAATCTATGCTTGGACTGTCTGTGCTTCCATCGGAGAGGTCATCTCTTCTGCCTGAAGAGTAGTCGCTATGGCCACTATTTTGGACCGCGTTAGTTCCCCGTTTGACCTGCAGAGCCTTACGCTGGAGGAGTTGGAACAGCTAGCCTCTGAAATCCGCCAAGAGCTGATCAGCACGGTATCGGAGAACGGAGGACATCTAGCCTCCAACCTCGGGGTGGTCGAGTTGACCCTGGCGCTGCACCGCGTCTTCAGCAGTCCGCAGGACAAGCTCATCTGGGACGTAGGCCATCAAAGCTATGTGCATAAGCTGTTGACAGGGAGGCGGCCGTATTTCGCCACTCTCAGACAATACGGTGGTCTGTCTGGCTTCGCCGACCCGATGGAGAGTCCGCACGACCCTTTCATCGCTGGCCATGCTGGCAATTCCCTTTCCGCTGCTCTTGGAATGGCGCTGGCGCGGGACCTGGCCAACAAGAGCTATCAAGTGGTGTCGATTATCGGCGATGGGTCCTTTGGGGCGGGCATGGCTTTCGAAGCTTTGAACCACACCGGTCACCTGGGCACCAAGGTAATCATAGTGCTCAACGACAATGGCATGGCCATCTCCCCGAGCATCGGCGCCTTCGCCCGTCTGATGAACCGGCTAAGGCTGGACTACCGATACGAACAAGCCAAGGGAGGAGTCAAGAGACAGGTTGCCCGTCTGCCAATGGGTAAATCTGCCTGGGCTTTCAGTAAGGAAGTAAAGAGTCGTTTGAAGAGGGCGTTGCTCCCTGTATCCTTCTGGGAACAGTTCGGATTCGTTTACCTCGGGCCGATAGATGGACATGACCTGAGGGAGCTTGAGGCAGCGCTGCACCGGGCGCGTGACTACGAAAGCGGGCCAACGCTGGTTCACGTTGTGACAAAGAAGGGCAAGGACTATCCACCCGCAGAATCGGACGCTATCAGGTTCCACGGTATACCGCCCAACGGCGGAGCAAAGAGCCCGACTCCTTCCTACAGCCATATCTTTGGACAGACTGCTCTTCGTTTGTTACGAGAGAACGAGAGGGTGGTAGTAATCACAGCCGCTATGCTGGAGGGTACCGGGCTCGCGGCGGCCGCCCGGGAATTCCCACAGCGCGTCTTCGATGTCGGTATTTGCGAGCAGCATGCGGTGACCATGGCGGCGGGACTGGCGACTCAGGGATTCATTCCTGTGGTAGCCATATATTCGACCTTTCTGCAGCGTGCCTATGATCAGCTAATCCACGATGTGTGCATCCAGAATCTCCCGGTTGTCTTCGCCATCGACCGCGCCGGGATAGTTGGCGAAGATGGCAAGACCCACCAGGGTGCCTTCGATATTTCCTATCTGCGGGCCATTCCTAATATAGTGGTGGCAGCGCCAAGGGATGAGAGCGAACTTCAACGTCTATTGTTCACTGCTATCCATGCCGGGTGTCCCATGGCGGTGCGCTATCCGAGAGGTAGTGGCCGTGGAGTCCCGATGCAGCCGGAGTGGCAGGGGCTGCCGATAGGCAAAGGACAGAAACTGATGGATGGATCTGACGTAGGCATCGTTGCCATCGGTCCGTTGGTGTATGAGGCTCTTGAAGCCGCTCAACAGTTGGCCAGGGAAGGCATAGGATGCGCTGTGCTTGATGCCCGGTATGCCAAGCCGTTGGATGCGGAGCTCATCGTCGACCTGGCTCACAAGACCAGGAGATTAGTGACTGTAGAGGAGAACGCTGTCGCCGGAGGATTCGGGAGCGCTGTCCTTCAACTGCTACAAGGCTCATCTCGCGAAGCCGTGAGGGTGGAATGCATTGGCTTGCCCGATAGGTTCATTGAGCATGGTCCACAGGAGCTCTTTCGCTCTCTCTTTGACCTTACCGCTGAGGGGATATGTGGAAGGATGAAAAAAGCGTTTCCGGAACTCTGGATACGCGCCCCGGTGAGCCAGCAGTGAGTGAACAGACCCTTCAGTTGCCGGCAGTCTTCGATCGGTATCGAGATGACATCGATGCCGGGCTGAGGATGGCCCTCGGCGGCCGGGATTTACCGTTATATGACATGCTCAGGTATCATCTTGGATGGCTGGATGAACAGGGTAAACCGCTGATCAGCTCCAGCGGCAAGGCCCTTCGCCCCACCCTTTGCTTGTTGGCCTCCGAGGCCAACCGGGGCGAGCGTCACCGGGTTCTCCCCGCAGCAGTAGCCATCGAACTGGTGCACCACTACTCGCTCATCCATGATGACATTCAAGATAATGATACAGAGCGACATCATCGACCGACCGTATGGAGTATCTGGGGCAAGTCACAGGCAATCAACGCCGGAAGCGCCATGCGAGTTCTTGCCAGCCTGGTCATACTGGGGCTGGACAAGTGTGGAGTTTCACGACAGAAGCGACTGGAGGCGCAGCGCCTCCTGGATGAGAGCTGTCTCCAGATGATTGAAGGGCAGTATCTCGATATCAGTTACGAGCGCCGTCTGGACATCAGCATTGCGGACTATCTGGATATGGTGGTGCGGAAGACGGCGGCACTGATCGGCTGTGCAACCGAGATGGGCGCATTGTTGAGTGTGGATAGCCGGGACAACATCGAGGGACTTCGGAACTTCGGCCAGAGCTTGGGCCTCGCCTTTCAGATGAGAGACGATATTCTCGGCATCTGGGGAGAGGATAGGCATACCGGCAAGCCCCATGGCAACGATATCAGGCGTCGCAAGAAATCCCTCCCGGTGGTCTATGCCCTGGAAAAGGCATCGGGAAAATCAAGGAAGGAACTGCTGGCCATATACCAGAAGGAGCAGGTTGATGATGCAGACCTGAAAACGGTTCTGGAGGAGCTCGATGTTCTGAAAGCCCGTTCCTACACTCAGGAAATGGCCACGACCTATTGCCGCAAAGCCCTTTCGGAGATCGAAGGGCTGGACTTGCCGGATGCGGCACGGAGGGACCTGGAGGAGATTGCGTACTTCCTGGCGGACCGTGACTTCTGAGCAAGGGGAGAATGGAGAATGTCGCTAAAGCGCGATGGGATGACCGGCTTTGCGAGGCAGGCGAACAGCCGCCGCAAAGAAGAACAGATGCGCATCAACCTGGAGGAGGATGTCCAATTCCACCAGGTGACGACGGGATTCGAGAACTACCGCTTCCTCCACCAGGCTCTCCCGGAACTCAGCCTGGCGGATATCGATCTCTCGGCTACGCTCTTCGGCAAGCAGATGAAAGCTCCGCTGATCGTTTCTTCTATGGTGGGAGGGGTCGAGGTGGCGGGACGGACCAACCGCCGTCTGGCGGAGGCAGCCCAGACAGCAGGCATCGCGATGGGGCTTGGTTCCCAAAGGGCGGCGATTGACGACTCTGAGGTGGCTTCCACCTATCAGGTTCGCCATGTGGCGCCGGATATTCCGCTGTTTGCCAATATCGGGGCTGTCCAGTTGAACTATGGCTATGGCGTGGATGAATGCCGGCGCGCGGTGGACATGATCGAGGCCGATGCTCTGATTCTCCATCTGAATCCTCTTCAAGAAGCCTTACAGCCCGAAGGCAACACGGATTTCTCCGGCCTGCTGGCAAGGATCGAGCAGGTGTGTCGGGAGCTTCCCGTTCCTGTGATAGTTAAGGAAGTCGGTTGGGGTATTTCGGAACAAGTAGCCCGGCGGCTATCTGATGTCGGTGTAAGCGGCATCGAGGTTGGCGGGGCCGGCGGAACCTCCTGGGGGGAGGTGGAAAGGCTCCGGAGCGCCGGCGGATTGGCCCTGAGTGTCGCAACGTTTCTGCGTTCCTGGGGCATACCGACTGCAGATTCCATCAGAATGGCGCGTCGCGGAGCTCCGCAATTGACACTCATCGCCAGCGGCGGGATACGTACCGGCCTGGATGTCGCCAAGGCCATCGCTCTCGGTGCAGAGGCAGCAGGACTCGCCTCTCCGCTCTTCAGAGCAGCCAACACCTCGTCAGAGTCGGTGCTGGGAATACTTACAGAGATCATTGACACGCTTCGGGTTGCCATGTTTTGCCTCGGCTCCGCCAGCCTGGGCGAACTGCGATATTCTCCCCTTCTGGAAAGGATACCAAGAGGCTGATATGGCTTTCCCCATGCGTCTGACCTTTTCTCTGATAAGGTACGTGATTGAAAGCAAGCTGGGGGAGGTGGACCGTTTCCCCCTGGCGTTGATGCTTCAACCAACATTTTGTTCCAATCTGGCCTGCGTCCGTATCAGGGAGTACCAGGATATTTTCGACCGGATACTCTCAGTGGATGAGTGCCTCGCAGCGGTGGATGAGGTCGGGGCCCCGGTGGTGTGCCTGACCGGCGGCGAGCCACTGCTTCATCCTGATATCGAGCAGATCATCAGTGGGATCCTGGAGCGAAAACGGTTTCTCTACCTGTCCACCAATGGGCTGGTTGCGGAGGACTTCCTGAGCAGATTGAAACCGAGCTCCTATTTTGGCTTCGTGTTCCAACTTGACGGAATGGCCGAGACTCATGACCGGATGGCCGGTCACCCTGGCCTCTTCGAGAAGGCCATCCTGGCGATACAGGCTGCAAAGAAGGCTGGCTTCCTGGTTTACACTAACACTACCGTGTACAAGGGGGTTAGTCTGAGGGAAATCGAGACGCTCTTTGTGCTTCTTTCCCGTCTGAAAGTTGACGGACTTATTGTAGCTCCCGCCTTCAGATGTGATGCGGCCGAAAGCGATGTCTTCCTCTCACGCGAGGAGATCGGTGACTTTTTCGGGCCATTGTACGAAAAGCGATCAAATTATCCCTTCCACATCAGCCCCATTTACCTGGAGTTTCTGGCTGGGCGACGGCGCCTGGAGTGTGTGCCGTGGGGCAACCCCACACGCAACCCCCTGGGATGGAAGCAAAACTGTTGCCTCATTACCAACGGGTACTGCCAGTCTTACCATGAGCTGGTCGAGAATACTCAGTGGGACCACTACGGAGTTGGCAAGGACCCGCGCTGCGCCACCTGCATGGTCCATTGTGGGTTCGAAGCTGGCGCTCTAAATGTTGCCACCGGGAGTCTCTCTGGCATGTGGAGTATGGTCAAATGGAATTTCCCTGGCTTGTAGATGAAGTCAATGGAGCAGGAGGGGTTCCGATAACACAAGTCGAGGCTGGACTGGCCGCTGTTGCACCCTCGGAAAGGGTGCTTGTTCTGTCTCACTGCCTGCGGCCGAGTCAGAGCTGTCCGGGCAAGTTCGGCAAGTCGGGTCTCGATTGCCCCGAGAGTTGCTCGGAGAATTGCTTCATCGGGCGGGTTCGACAGAGGGCACTCAAGGCAGGCTACAAGGGGGTGTGCATCGCTGCCGGCGGGGCGATGGCGCTACGATTCGTGAAGGACCATCACGCACGCGGCATTGTCGCTGTCGCCTGCGACAAGGAGCTGGTAGCCGGAATCAATGGCGTAAAGGACCTCTCGGGCGGTGCTGGCAATATGCCGCCTATCGTGATTATCCCCCTTCTGAAGGATGGCTGTGTTGACACGGAAGTGGATGAAGAACGCGTGTTCCAAGCATTATCCCTTGGCTCCCGGGTGTAACCCCGTTTCCCGCTACCCACTTTCCCCTAGGGGTGCCTCAGATTCTCCGGCGTCAGCAGTCTCTCCCGGGCATCGGTAGGGGTTGCCAGCACAGCATCCACGGCTTGCAAGAGACGCTCCCTGTCCTCCGGGAGCTTGCCGTTGAGGTTGAGATAGTTTGAGACATGGTCGCTCACGAACTCGGAACCAACTTCAAGCTTCTCGATGAGGCGTCTCGTTTCTTTGAGCACCCCTTCGGATGTCTGGAGCGTGAACTCGCCGCGGGCGTACTTTTCGGCCAATGGCGTACCATCGATGACCATGAGAGTCCTGACCCTGATGAAGTCGGGGTTAACGGCATTCAGCACCGCGGCCGTGCCGTCAACATGCTGCTCCCATCTTTCCTTGCCACCGAGTCCCAGGATGACGTACTCGGATAGCGAGATGCCTGAAGCAACTACCCTCTTACCCGCCTCCGTCATCTGCGCTGCCGTTACCCCCTTGTTGATGTAGGAGAGCAATTCGTCGTCACCCGTCTCGAGACCCAGGTGGAGTCGGGACAGTCCGGCCTTCCTCAACCTCTTCAAGTCATCGGGAGATTTGCGAAGAACAGTATGAGCTCGACCGTAACTGGTGACTCTCTCGATTGTCGGGAAGGTCCGACGGAGAAATTCCAGAATGTGGGCCAGGTCATCGGTGCGCATGACTATGCTGTTGGAGTCTCCAATGAAAGCGGTCTTCACCCCGTCGTCATGGATCCAGAGCACACCGAAATGGAGGGCCACGTCCTCCAACCTGTCAGCGAACCCGTTCTTTTGGGCGAATTCTTGGACAGTGTCCGCCACCCTTCTCATAGCCTCGATGTCGCGCTCTACTTCCTCTACCGTACGGACTTCGAACCTGGTATCGTTGTACATCTGGCAGAAGGCGCAGCGATGCCACGGGCAGCCCCTGGTGGCGCGGATGAGCAAACTGCGCGACTCGCTGGGAGGACGATATGGTGGTTGCTCGAAACAGACTTCTTCGGCGTCAGAGACCATTGTGATATTCCCTGGAGGAACGGTCATCGCCTACCGCGGGAGCATGTCGTCGAAGGCGTCCTCTTGCTCGACCTCCTGGGCCAGCAAACGAACGACAATTTGATAGGTGACGCTGTCCTTGTTGAAGACCTTGTTAGCCAGCTTGTTATAAAACTCAATGGCGCAAACCTCCGCATCAGCTCCATCTTTAATTATCTGCTTCAGGTCAGCAGGGTTCTCCGGTGGCTCGACATAGGCGCAGCTTGCAGCTGCCGCCCACTCCCGGGGGTTGGTGAGAGGCATACCCCCCAGTTGGAGTATGCGCTTGGCCAGCTCGTCGGCATGGTCCATTTCCTGCAAAGCGATCTTGCGCAACTGCTCGGAAAGCCCCAGCGCACCCTCACCGGTTACGACGTGAGCGGCAAGCCAGTACTGATAAAAAGATTGCCATTCGTTGGCGAGGGCCTGATTAAGACTATTCACCAGGTCTTCAATATCGAGGCCGACGATTTCTCTTCCTTTTTTCCCCATTTCGCTTTCCTTTGACTGGCAGACTTACTCTACCTTCTCGAAGGCCTCTTTAGGTGCTCCACATACAGGACAGACATCTGGAGGTTCGGCTCCTTCATGAATATAGCCACAGACTGTGCAGCGCCACCTAATGCTCAAGGGTGCTCCTTTCCAGGCTTTCCTTCCGCCTTGTCAGCAATCTAATTGCTCCTCTTCTGCACATAGAGGGCGTAATGACCATCCCTATCGTCCACACTCAGGAACTTATTGCCGGTGGCCTTGCACCAGGCGGGCATGTCTTTCAGTATTCCGACATCGTCGGAGAGAATCTCCAGTACCTGACCATCTTTCAATTCCTGAAACTTCTTCGCCGTATTAACAATGGGCATGGGACAATACAACCCGATGCAGTCCAGGCTCGCGTCCGCTTCTACCTGCCGCCCCGGACTCATTGAGCCTTTCGCGTCCGCTTCTCAACCGGCCCACCGCAGGTGGGACATTTTGACGCACTCGCATCCAGGGCTATCTGGCAATGAGTACAATAACTCAACGCCACGCCGCACGACTGGCAGAACGGTGCCATTACCACCCGGACTTGCTCGTCGCAATACGGACAGACACAGCCCCCTTTGCTCTGGGGTTGTGGCGGCTGCTTCTTGCTTACTCCTTCATTCTTCATGCGGCCTTCTCCCCGACCGGTTTCTGTCCGGTCTTTTCGAGGTAGTTCTTGATAGCGTTGTGCAAAGCATCGGCCCCAAGATTGGAGCAGTGCAGCTTGTTCTGGGGCAATCCACCCAATTCCTCGGCCACCAGC
>JAUYGE010000088.1 GCA_030690705.1 Dehalococcoidia bacterium
CGAGATCCTTCGCTTCGCTCAGAGCCTGCCCTGAGCTTGCCGAAGGGATGACACGGGGGCGGTACTTTTGGGGCAAAGCCCCCTCGACGGGAGAGGGAAGGACTGACGGATTGCTTCGGGGCTCCGCCCCTCGCAATGACAGATGAACATGGCTTTCTACTTCCCCTTGAACTGGGGTGCTCTCTTCTCCATGAAGGAAGCTATCGCTTCTTTGTAGTCCTCCGTCTTAACGCAAATCTTCTGGCAGTAAATTTCCAGCTCCACCTGCTTTTCCAGGCTGTTCTCCAGCCCGGCGTAGAGGGCCTGCTTGGCAAGCCTGGCCGTGATAGGCGGCGCCTTGGCCATTGACAGGGCCAGGCCCCTGGCCTCGGAGAGCAGCGACCCCGGGGGTAGAAGGCGGTCCACCAGCCCGATGCTCAGAGCTTCAGCAGCCATGATAGTCCGGCCGCCGAGCACCAACTCCATCGCCCTGGACATGCCCACCAGGCGGGGAAGAGTGGAAGAGCAGGCGAAATCGGGGACCAGTCCTCTCTGGACAAAGGCCATGTTGAACTTCGCCTTTTCCGAAGCCAGACGCATGTCGCAAAGGAGGGCTAGGGAGACGCCGGCGCCGGCCGCCGCGCCGTTGATGGCGGCTATGACCGGTATCTGCATTCCCCTCAGGCTCCTGATCACCATCTGGATGCTGGCCAGCAGATAGTCCTGGCGGGCCAGCGGGTCCTGCGCCTGGGCGGCCCTGATGTTGGCCACGTCGACTCCGGAGCAGAAGCCGTCTCCGGCGCCGGTGATTATCAGGGCGCGGCTGCCCGAATTCAGATTAGTCTCGCGAAGGGCATGGGGGAACTCCTCGAAAATCATGTCCTCGGTGAGGGCGTTCAGCCTCTCGGGACGGTTCAGGGTCAGGACGGTGACCTGGTCTGCCGTCTCCAGGGTTATGTATTTGTAGGGCATGAGGGGCCTCCTTCGCCACGGCTGGACAATTGGCCTATTTTATCACAGGGAAAAGGAATAATGCCCATGGGTCACCCTCACCCCCTCCCTTTATGGGTCTTGCCTCAAGTGTCATTCTGAGGAGCGAAGCGACGAAGAATCTCTGGGTGGGGTTAGTGATGCAGAAATAGGCCTCACCGCTCCGAGATTCTTCACTTCGTTCAGAATGACACAGGGACGGTACTTTTGGGGCAAAGCCCGTCAAGGGAGAGGGGAAAGCCTTCTCTCTCCCCTGGAGGGAGAAGCCCTCGCCGAACAGGCGGGGGAGAGTTAGAGAGGGGGAGTCCCTTTTCCTTGACGCCGAAGAAGGGCGTTTGTTACAATGAGTTACTAGTTATACATTGAAGGCATAGCGTAGATGTTCTTTGATCCCATGTGGCTGCTGTTTATGGCGCCAGCCTTTATTTTCATGCTGTACGCGCAGGCCAAAGTTAAGTCGGCGTACAACAAGTATTCCCGGGTGCCCAACGCTCGCGGCATGAGTGGCGCCCAGGCGGCTCAAAGCCTGCTCCGGGCCAGCGGCCTCAATCATGTGAAGGTCGAGGCCACCAAGGGTAAACTTACCGACCACTACGATCCACGCGGCAAGGTGCTCCGGCTTTCCGAGGGTGTTTATTCCTCCACATCGGTGGCTGCCATGGGGATAGTGGCCCACGAGGTAGGACACGCGGTGCAGGACGGCGCCGGCTATGCTCCCATGCGGGTGAGAAGCGCCCTGGTGCCGGCGGCTAATCTGGGCAGCACCCTGGGCTGGATCTTCGTCATGGTCGGATTGGTCCTCTCGGCTATGGGCTCTGGCTTCGGCCTTAACGTCGCCTGGCTGGGGGTCTTACTCTTTGCGGCGGCGGTGCTCTTCACCCTGGTTACCCTGCCAGTGGAGTTTAACGCCAGCTCCCGCGCCCTTCAGATGCTGCGGGGCAACGGGTTGATTGTCGCTCAAGAATACGATGGCGCCCGGGCCGTCCTGTCAGCGGCGGCGCTTACTTATGTGGCCGCCATGCTCCAGGCAGTCTCTCAGCTCCTTTATTTCGTCTTTCTTCTCACGGGGCGGAGAAGATAGTCCCCCGTTGTGTAGAATGGCATCGTAATAAAGCCGTTCGTGGTGAGCCGCTAGCCTGTCCTGAGCCAGCCGAAGGAAACCATAAGGGCGCCCTTCGACAAGCTCAGGGCGAACGGAATTATGTGATGCCATTTTTTCACA
>JAUYGE010000098.1 GCA_030690705.1 Dehalococcoidia bacterium
GGTCTTGCCTCAAATGTCATTCTGAGGAGCGAAGCGACGAAGAATCTCGGTGGGGTTGGTGTAGCACAGATAGGCCCCATCCCTTGGAGATCCTTCGCTTCGCTCAGGATGACACGGGGGCGGTACTTTTGGGGCAAAGCCCCTGCTGGGCATACGGGTCGCCGATTTTCTGCTGGCGGGAGGACTGGTGCTCTTGGCACTGTCGGTCAAGGACCTGGTCACCGGCAAGCTCTTTGAGACCACGGCGGGCAGCGGAGGAGAGACGGCGGGCGTAGTGCCGCTGGGCACGCCCCTGGTGGTCGGTCCGGCGGTGCTCACCACTCTGCTCCTCTTGATAGACCAGTATCACGCCCTCCTGGTGGTGCTGGCCTTCATGCTCAACCTGGCCTTCGCCTGGCTGGTCTTCAATCAGTCCGACAGGATTGCGCGCTTTCTGGGCAAGGGAGGTGTGGCGGCCACGGCCAAGATAGCCAGCCTTCTCCTGGCGGCCATCGCGGTGAAGATGATCCGGCGGGGCATTCTGGGCGGGTAGAGCCGACCCAGCCTACTACTTACTATCTGGCCGCAGCCTTGGGCATATCTATTGACCAGAACCGGCTGGCTCTCTCCGTGTCCTCTGTTGTATATATCTCCGCCGGCATTGGGACCAGGTTCAGCCCGTACTGCTTGTAGAACAGGTTGGTCTTGGCTTTCTTGGCAGCCTCTGGATTGCTGGCCATAATGGACTGGGCGTTGGCGGCGTAAAGCAGGTTCCCCTCGGCGCTGGTGATGAAGTCTATGAAGAGTTGCGCTGCGTTGGGGTGGACGGCATTCTTGACCATGCCCAGGGAGTAGCCATGGACCGGCGCCACCTCGAGAGCCACGGGCGCGATTGGACCTCCCTGCCACATCAGCTTGGTATTCGTAGAACTGGCCGACATGAGGAGGATAGCGAATTCCCCGGCGGCCAGCATCGCGTTTGGCAGCTCATATCCGCTCATCACCCTGGGCCTGGTGCTGGCTACCACCTCTTTCCAGAAGCTCTCGGACTTGTCGTGGTCCACCTTTCCTTTCCCAAAGATGTAGGCGGTGTAGAGCGGGATTCCGCGTCCCGAGGTGGATATGGCCGCCCTGCCCCGCCACTTTGGGTTCTTCAGGTCTTCGAAGGTCTTCGGCAATTCGGCGGGAGTGACCAGATTGGTGTTATAGGAGGGGTAGTAGGTCGCGGAGCCGATGTTCATAAAGAGCTTGCTATTCGGCTGCCCGGTCCATCCCTGATTGGGCCAGTTGTACTCTTGGAGCAGTCCCGTTCCCACCAGAGCGACGAAATCGGTCTCAGCGAAGCTGATTACGTCGGCGGGATAGCGACCGATCTTGGCTTCCTCCGCCAGCCTGTCGAGGATGGCCGTGGCCCTGGGCGCATCCCATACCTTGAACTTCAAGAAGGGATACTTGGCTTGGAAAGCCTTGTCAAAGTCTGACCCCACCGGCCACGACTGGCTGTACAGGTTTACCTCTCCCTCTTTCTTTGCCCCCTCGATAAGCTGTTGCTCTCGGGTCAGCTTTGGCGTTTCCGCCTGCGAAACGGGGGCCGGTTTCTCCGGCGCCGGTGCCGGACCAGCCTTCGTGGCGCAGGCGCTCAGCCCCAGCATTGCGACTAACACCAATATGCATACCACGTGCGGGAATTTCATCTTCTCTCCTCCTTGTGTCCAGTCCTCATTTCGGCGGCTCGTACCAGTAGTTCGGCCATTTCTCGACGTGATTGTCACGGTAGTTCTCCAGCCACCAGTCGGCCACATCTATGCAGCGGGTGAACCATACCCCAGGGAACCCCTTGACATAATGAATGAACTCCTCCAGCACTTTCATCCGGTAGGGGCGGCCGATCAGGTACGGGTGCACGGTAATGGCCATCCTGGTCGGACTCTTCTCCCCCTCGGCGTAGAGCCAGTCGAAGGAGTCCTTCCACATCTCGCCGGCCTGCCGGAAGGTCATGTCGCTGCTCCCGAAGGTCGAGTAATCGCCCACATTCAGCGTGTAGTACATGACCACCAGGTCCTTGCCGTTTATCTTGAGCGTGTAAGGGAGCTCCTCGTGGTCGGGGTCGACCCAGTACTTGTATCCCTCGTCGGCGATGATTGCCGGAGTATGGTCCGTCGGCATGTGGCCCGGAGACAGGTAGCCGAGCGGGCGGTCTCCCAGCACCTTCTGGAAAGCGGCGACGCACTTGTGTATGTCCGCCTTGTCCTGCTCGGGGGTCTTCACGAAGCTATAGTCGTGGATGTAGGTCTCGGAGGCTAGCTCGTGCCCCATTCGCTTCAGCTCTCTTACCAGGTCAGGGAACCGCTCCACGGTGATCCCGTTACAGAAGAAGGAGCTCTTCACGCCTTCCCGTTGAAAGAGCTCGACGAGCCTGTAGATGCCCATTCTCTCGCCGAACTGCTTGTCGAACACGGCATGCAGGTCCCTCTGGAAGGGGGCGTTGGCCGGCCATTTCCTGCGGTGTTCTCTCTGCATTGAGTGGGGCCAGCCCAGGTCGTCAGGCCATGTCTCGAAGGACACGCTGAGGTTGAGGGCAATTCTGGCGTTGTCCGGCCATTTGATGGGAGGATATCTCCTTGCTAACACCTGTCACCTCCTCAATACAGAAATACGCCAAGCAGTCCCGGAAAAGGAAGCAGTCCCATGCGAAGTCAAAGGGGGCAGCCTCTACAAGCTCGTGGTTGCCGCATAACCCATGCTACTACCGGCTCGAAGAGATGTCAAGTCGTGCGGACGGTAGCGCGTTGTCGTTCCGAAACTCCCCACAAATGAAAATCCGGGAGGCTCTTGGGGGGAGACTCCCGGATCTTCGGTCCGTGAAGCGCCGTGCTACTTCAAGGCCTTGATTGAGGCCTCAATTACCTCCATGGTGAAGGCCGGGTTATGAATACCCTCGCTGCCATCACCGTGAATCAGGAAGTAGTTCCAGCCCGCTCTTACCAGGACATCGCTGAGCGGGATAAGCGGCGTTTTCCCGTCCGTAGTGATGTCCCCGAGCTGGACTTCAGCCTCATTGAGTACCATGGAGTGAGGCGCTTCACCTTGCGGACTGTAGGTGAAAGTGACCGGGCTCCGGAACTTGATGATGAAGCCAATCTGACCGTGCGGCTCTGTCGGCTCCACAGAAACGATGTTTGTTTTGTCCACCGCCAGCGGGGCGCTCTTCACGTCGTATTCCTTGCCTCCGGACTGGTGCGGCGTGTAGTCTTTGATGGTTACCTGAACGGCTATGTTGTTCAGCAGGTAGTCGCTCATCGCCTTGGCCAGCTCGTGGACCTTCTCCTCGGTACCAGCTTCAAACGCCTTGGCGTTGAGCGTCTTGGTATGGCAGCTACCGCATACCTCGGGGCTGGCGTCAAAGGCGTGGTTGGTGCCCCCGCGGTTGAAGCTGAACTCCGCAGGCGGTGGGCTTTCCTGCATGTGGCAGGTGACACAGGTGTTCTTGACGTTGGCGTGAGGCGAGCGCTGTCCCACGCTGACGAAATAGGCGTTCTGGCCCATCAGCATGTCGGCCTGGGCGGCGGTGTGGGGTGCGGAGTAGCTGGTAGGCGGTATGGCATCGTTGCGCGCCCCGTTCCTGGTGTTGTGGCAGGTCATGCAGAGGGCGCCGCTGCCCACGTTGGTGGCCTTGAAGCCGGCGGGGAGCATCTTCGTGTCGCCGGTGATGCGGACGGTAGCGGTGTTCGGCTTCCCGGAGGTCGCGCCCTGCTTGTGCGGGTCGTGGCAGGTGACGCAGGTCACCGGCTGGACGGTATCCTTGGTGAGACCGAGGGCTTTCAGCTCATCAACAGTCGCGTTGCCCTTGGCGCCCTGGATCTGCTTGGTCAGGTCGGCCTGCTTGCTCCAGGCGAGGAAACCCTGACCGGAATGGCAGCGGCCGCAGTGAGCAGAAGTGGCTCCGCGGTTTTCTACCGTGGCCTGTCTGATAGCAAGGTCGAAGTTACCGTGTCCGCTCTCCTCCCACTGCTGGAAGCGGCCGTGGCGCGGCGGCTCGCCGTGGCAGGCGCCGCAGACATCGGAGGAGATGCTCACGCGGGCGGCGTCAATCGTCTTGTTGGGGTGGAGGGTATTGCCGTTGTTCGGCCCGTGGCAGTTCTCGCATTGGATGTTGGACAGCTTGGCGGTCTTGGGATATTGCTTCAGGATGCTGGTCCACAGGCCCAGCTCGCCATGCGGCGGGACCTTCCAGCTCTCGGCCTTCATGGCCTCGTCCCACCCGTTGTTGTCAACGTTGGTGTTGTAGCCGACGGTGTGGCAGGTGGCGCAGGTCTCCGCCCAGTGCCCGTCAGGGTTGTTGATGTTCTGGGTGAAAATCTCGGCATGTCCGGAGTTCTTCCAGGCGGTGAACATGTCTGGTGCGGTCTTGCCATCGTGGCAGGGAGTGCAGTCGGCGGCCAGCGGCTTGCCTTTGTCGTCCTGGCCGGTGATGACACCTGCCCAGGTGCCGGCAAAGACCTCAACCTTGGCGCCGCTCTTCTTCTCGGTCACAGTGTACTTGCCGACGACATCCGGGATGAAGTGAGGGTTCCGGGCGGAGGCATCGGCCACAGCCGCCTTGGACCCTTCGGGTCCGGCGACCGCCCAGTCATAGGAGGGCTGCTTCTTCCCGTTCAGCAGCACCGCTACTCCCCTGGGTACGTTCTGGAGGCCCGTGCTGAAGGCGAAGGGAAGGTCAGCGCTCACGTTCACCGTGCCGGTGTAGGTGCCGCTGGAGGTGACGGCGGTAACCTTGAAAGTCGCCACCTCTGAGGCCAGCAGCGTGTGCGGGTTGATGGCCTGGACCTCGAAGCGGTCCAGCAGCTTCAGCCCTTTGACGATCTCCGCCTTGTAGGCCGCGTCGTCGGCCAGGGTCACGGAGGTTGTGTCGCCGGTGGCGCTGGCTATGGTTGCCTTCGGGCCCGCCGTCTGGGTCCACTTGACGGACGTGAGCGAGGAGCCGTCCAGCGGCTCAACCGTCGACTTCAAAGTAACGGAGGCGCCGGGCTTGGCCGTCTGGGCCGCACCCGCGTTCACCGCCACTTTCTTGTCGGGTTCGAGGACCGCGTCCTGGGTGGCCATCTTGCCGGAAACCACCAGGACGGCGGTGGTGAAGGGCTTGAAGTTATCTTTCTTGATGGTGACGGTGAAGGTGCCCGGGGGAAGCTTGGCTGTGAAGACCCCCTTGGCGTCGGTGGTGATGGACAGGTCCTTGATGGCCGGACTGGTGGTCACCGCGGCCCCGGCCACCGGAGCGCCCGTAAGCTTGTTGGTGACTGTTCCGGTGATGCTGTCCTTCTGGCTACAGCCGGACACCAGCAGAACGGCGAAAAGCAGAAAGCCAAGAACAGTGAAGAGGGCTTTCCCGGGCCTACGCATATCCATATGCGCCTCCTTAAGGAAGTAGCTGGACTTCTAGTCCGGTCCTGCCCGAACGGGGACAGGGCCTCACTTCCCGGATAAGATGGTACATCAGGAGGGGGCGCACAGTAAGGGTATAGCGGAGTATTTTCGGAGGGCAAAAAGTCTTGTTTTTGGGGGAAATACGCCCTATGACCGACGGGGCAACGGCGCTACGGCTCGCTCGCCGCGGTCTCGCGGCACCTTTGCCTGCACACAGGGTTTCTGGCCTGGAGGCCGCACGCGGTGCACTCGCCGTAGCGACAATCTGGCGTTTCCCTGCCCTCCAGGGCCTTCAGATACTCTTTCTTCAGGAAGGCGCGGCTCACGCCGACATCAATATGGTCCCACGGCAGAGCTTCGTCTAGAGAGCGTTCCCGGTGGGCGTAGAAAGAGAGGTCGAGGTCGTTCTCTTTGAAGGCCTGGAGCCACTTGTCGTACTGGAACCGCTCACTCCAGCCATCGAAGGAGCATCCCAATTGCCAGGCCCGGTGGATGACCTGCCCCAGGCGGCGGTCTCCCCGCGAGAGGGCGGCTTCAAGCTGACTCATCCTTGGCGCCTGCCACGAGAACTGCGCCCCTATCCGGCGGAGGCCGGTCCTGAGGGTCTCCTCTTTCATTACGAGTTGCTCTTCCTTTTCCTGGGGGACCCACTGAAACGGCGTGTGCGGCTTGGGCACAAAAGGAGAGACGCTGGCCTTCAAATTGGGGCGTCTTCCCCCCGGGCCCTTCCCTTGCTGCTGGATCTTCCGCACCAGCTCGATTATCCCCCTCACGTCATCCATGGTCTCGGTGGGCAGGCCCACCATGAAATAGAGTTTCAAACTGTTCCAGCCTTTTTCGAAGGCGGCCCCGGCGGCGCTCAGTATTTTCTCCTCGGTCATCCCCTTGTTGATGGTCTGGCGGAGCCTGTCGCTGCCAGCCTCAGGGGCGAAGGTAAGGGTGGTCTTGCGCCGGGCCGGCAGGGCATCGAGGAGGGCCAGAGAGAAGCTGTCCATCCGCAGGCTGGGAAGGGACAGACTGAGGACCTGGTCGCCGTAGCGCCGAGAAAGGAGGCTTACCAGTTGCTCGATATCCGGGTAGTCGGTGGTACTCAGGGAAAGAAGGGATATCTCCTGATAGCCGCAGTGGCGAAGGAGGCCTTCCACTGCGTCGGCCACCTCGGAGGGAGTCCTTTCTCGCACCGGCCGGTAGATTATGCCTGCCTGGCAGAAGCGGCAGCCGCGGCTGCAGCCGCGCTGGATCTCCACTGCGCCCCGGTCGTGCACCGCCTCTATGTAGGGCACGGGGGGGTTGGTAACCGCCGGAGGCAACGGCGACACCACTCGCCGTGAAATCCTCGGGCGCACCCCCGTCGCCAGTGGCTCAAAGGAGCGCAGGCGGCCGTCAGGATGGTATTCGGCGTGGTACAGCTCAGGCACATAGACGCCTTCAATGCCAGCAGCCTGGACCAACAGCTCCCGCCGCGATTTCTTTCCCGCCCCGCCTTTCCATTCCCGAAAGAGGTTGACGAGCTCGAGCAGGACCTCCTCGCCCTCTCCCAGGACGAAGAGGTCAATGAAGTCGGACATTGCCTCGGGGTTGAGGACGCAACCGCCCCCGGCGATAACCAGAGGGTCGGATTCCCCTCTTTCTCTGGATCTGAGGGGTATGCCGGACAGGTGAAGCATGTTGAGGACGTTGGTGTAGGTCAGCTCATATCCCAGGGAGAAGCCGAGAATGTCGAAGTCCCTCAAGGGACGGCGGGATTCCAAGCTGAAAAGGGGTTTGCCTTCCCGTTGCAGCAAGTCCTGCATGTCCCCCCACGGGGCGTAGACGCGCTCGGCGAGCACGTCCGCCTGGCTGTTGAGAATGCTGTAGAGAATGGGCACGGCCATGTTGGACATGCCGATTTCGTACACCTCGGGGAAGGCTAGGGCTACCCTGACCCTGGCCGCTGCCCAGTCCTTGACCACGCTATTCCATTCTCCGCCGGTATAGCGCGCCGGGCGGCTCACCTGAAGAAGGAGGTTATCGGTAGGAAGCATGTCTTTCTCCTATTCATGTCATTGCGAGCGAAGCGAAGCAATCCGAACCCACGTCCCCGACGGATTGCTTCGGCACTTCGTGCCTCGCAACGACAGAATAAACAAACTCTACTTCTTCGCTCTAAGCGCTTCTTTGAGGGACTCCAACTCTCTCCTGAGCTGTTTCTGTCTCAACAGCAGTACCCAGACGTACCCGAAGAGCACCGCCCAGACGATGGTGTAAATGGCGAACAGGTATCCTAGATTTTCCATTACTGGTCTCCTTACGTTATCACTTTAATGACTGTCTTAGCTGGTCGATCTCCCGCTGGAGATTCTTCTGCTCCACCGTGCGGGTCAGCAGGATGATGTAGAGCAGAGTGAAAGCCGCCAGGCTTACCATGAGCACCCAGACGAAGATGGGGTCGAGGGCGCCCCTGGCGACAGTTGGAGGTGGGTGGGCCAGATTCCAGAGACGGGTGGTCAGATAGATGATGGGCACATCCACGAAACCAATGATGGCCACCACGGCGGCGTACCTGGCGCCGCGCGATTCCTCGGTGGCGTAGGAGCGCACCATGAGGTAAGCCAGGTATATCAGCCAGAGGATGAGCGTCGAGGTCAGGCGCGGGTCCCAGGTCCACCACCAGCCCCAGAAAGACCTGGCCCAGATGGAGCCGCTGATGAGAGCCAGACTGGTGAAGATCAGTCCCACCTCTGCCGAACTGCGCGCCAGGGTGTCCCATTTGAGATTTCTCTTCCACAGGAAGAGGACGCTGCTCAGAGAAACAATGCCGAAGGCTACCAGGGCGATCCACGCCGAGGGGACATGGACGTACAGGATCCTGATGGTGTTCCCCAGTTGCTTCTCTTCAGGTGAGAAGACCAGGGCGCCGTAGAGGGCCACTGCCATGAGCACGAAAGCTATCAGTATGGCTACCCCGGTCCACATGTTGACCTTGTCCTTCACGGTTACCTCCTATTCTCAGGTTGTTTAGCAAAGGGGTGAGAGGTTGTTAAACACTCCTACTCTTCTACGGCAAATTCAAAAAGAAAGGCGGAGAGCACCAGGAAAATGGCGTCGAAGGCCGCTATGATGAGCAGCCAGGACCTGGCGGTGCTCAGGGGTTCTCCCAATATTATCACTTCGGTCGCTTTGACCGCCGCGATGATGACCGGCACGGCCACCGGGATGAAGAGGATGGGCAGCATAATTTCACGGGCCTTGGTGTTGGCGGCGATGGTGGAGAAGATGGTCCCGATAGAGGCGAAGCCAATGGTGGCCAGCAGGGCCACCAGGGCGAGGGAGGGCAGGAAGACGGGCAGGTTGAAGAGGATAAGGAAGATGGGCATCGCCGCCGCCTCCACCAGCAGCATGAAGAGGAGGCTGGCAGCCATCTTGCCCATGAAGATGACGTCCCTGTCCACCGGGCAGAGCAGCAGCCCTTGAAGACTGCCCTTGTCCGTTTCCACCGCCATCGAGCGGCTCAGCCCCAGCATGCCCGCGAAGGTGAATGCCACCCACAGGATGCCGCCTGAGAGCAGCCTGATGACCTCGCTCTCGGGCTCGAAGGCGAAGCTGAAGATCACCAGCACCAGCACGGTGAATACGAGCACCGAGGTGACGATGTCTTTGGTGCGCAGCTCGGAGAGGATGTCCTTCCAGATGATGGCGCCGACTTTGCCCAGGTACTCGCTCACTCCCGGACTCCCGCCAGTTGGAGGTAAGTCGCGCAGAAGTGGGCGAGGTCGAGGGCTTGCGTGCTCTCCTCGTAGGCTACCTTGCCTTCCACCAGGACAACGGCCCGGTCTCCCATCGCCAGGCCGCGCTCGAGATTATGGGTGGCCATCAGCACCGTCCTCCGCTCGTCCGTTCCCGACGAATCGGGATGCACGGTCTCCTTCAGCAGGGTCAGAGCCATCTGGTCCAGCCCGGTTTCCGGCTCATCGAGGAGCAGGATGGGGGGCTGGTGCAGGATGGCCCGGGCAATGGAAAGCCTTTGTTGCAGGCCCCGCGAGAAGGTGCGCACCCGGTCATGCAGCCGGGAGGTCAGCCCCACCTTCGCGATAACCTCCCGGATCCGTTTGTCCGGGTTGGGCACATCGAACATCCGGCCGTAGAACCTCAGGTTCTCGTACGCGGTGAGGTTATCGTAGAGAAAGGTCTGATGGGATACGAGCCCGATGCTGCGGCGCGCCTCCGCGGCGTGGCGGCCCACATCAAGGCCGTTAATGAGGACGCGGCCGGAGTCAGGCTTGCTCAAAGAGGAGAGTATCTTAATAAGGGTGGTCTTTCCCGCTCCGTTCGGACCGAAGACGGTCAGAAACTCTCCCCTCTTCACCTTGAGGTCTATGCCCTGGAGAGCGGGCTTCAGTCCGAAGGACTTGAAGACCCCCTCGGACTCAATGGCCCAGGCCGGCACGGGGTGGTCTCCCTGACGTCACGGCTTGGGCTTCCCCTTCGGCATCAGACCGGCCAGCAGCCTCTTTTTCTCCTCGCGCCGCTGTCGGTAGTCCTTCTCCGGGATGGCCCCGCGCTCGAAGTCATCGTCAAGGTCTGCTATCTCGACGAGGAGGCCTTGCCTCCTGTCCTTGGGCGACCTTCGCTGCCCGGCAGCCGCGGCGACCGGAGCCAGCCTTCTCCTCCTCCACAATGGATATGCCACAGCCAGCCCGGCGGCCAGCGCCGCTACGAACAGCACCGCCGGAATCGGGTTCCCGCCCGGAGACCCTGGCATATTGGTGAATGTGCCGGTTACGGCAGCGCCCCGTTTCAGGTTCTCGGCCACGAAGTGGCTGTAGGGTAGGTTCTCGATGGTGAGCGTCTCCCCCTGCTGCAACAGGTCGCTCTGGACCGTTACGCCCTCGCCCTGCACGACTATATCATATCTTTCAATGGGCAGAGAGAAGGACTTGGCGAAGTCATACTCCGACTTGTGTTTCACCTGGTAGCTGAACATGATTTCCTTGGTGCCCGGCATGATGGGCATGGTATCCAACAGCCCGCCATCCAACAGGACGACGCAGCAGTCCATCAGGCTGCCGCCGTACTGGAAGCCGGTGGCGCCCTTCGGCACTGAGAAACTCAATGTCTTCTTCTGGCTGCCTATCAAAGCCGGACCGGTGCCGATGAAGGTCTTGTCGGTATCGTTGTTGATGATGAACACCTCGGTAACCTGCATGGTGTTCTTCACGTCGGGCCTGAAGATGGTATGGCTGGCCATGATTCTGACGCCCTCGTCGCTGGCAATGGCATCATAGACCTCCATCTTCAAGGGCTTGGTCTGCTCCCCCGGGCTGAAGGTAATCGGGTCGCTGTTGTACTCGGCGCCCTGGTACGTCAGGTTGGCGGCGTAGCTGTAGTCCTTACTGGTGGCCAGTCCCTTGAACTCGAATTTCCCCGAGGCGTCCGTCTTGGCGGTGGACTGGCCGGTCTCGGTGTCCTTCAGGGAAGTCTTCAAAGTGATCGTCTGTCCTGCCACACTGCCGCCTCCCTTGGTGAGGTTGACCATCTCCCCGCTGATCATCCCCGTGGGGCCGCCATCCTGGGCCGCAGCCGGCGTGCTGAAGAGGAGAGCAAGGGAAACGACCAGGAGGAGTATGATAAGGTGGTTCAGTTTGTCATTGCGAGCGAAGCGAAGCAATCCGTGTCTTGGGGAAACGGATTGCTTCGGGGCTTCACCCCTCGCAATGACAGCTAGAGGCGTGCGCCGCACTTGGAACAAAATCGGTCTCCTTTCTGGTACTCCGCCTTGCAGCCCGGGCAGGCCAGTGGCTGCGGGAGAAGGTCGGCGCCGCAGCCGGGGCAGAAGCGGTCACCGGGACGGGTTACCGCCTTACAGCTCGGGCAGAGGGACGCCCCACTGGTCTCCCTCTTCATCGTCCGCAACCGCATAATCTGGTTCTCTACTTCGTCTCCGGCGCCCGCCTGTGGCGAGGTCGTCTCGGAGGTCTCCTTCTTTACCTTCCTCAGCCGCATGATCTGCTTCTCGATTTCATCTTCAACACCGCCGGGTGCGGTCGCCGAGTCGAGACGCTTCATCAGGGCAAAGGCCCTGTCCTGGTATTTCCCCTCCAGGTCGCGGTAGTCCCGCTCCGACAGCCCGCCTGATTGGTATTCGAGCTTCAGGTCATTGAGGGCTTCATAGGTGGTGTCACGCCGGGAGTGCAGGTCTGCGACCTCCTCGTCCCGGGCTGAGCGCACGGTAGTCACCTGGGGTTTGGGTCGAAATAGGGGATAGAGAGTCAGCGCGAAGGCCGGTACCGCCAGTAAGAGTAGAACAAAGACAGTCATTTCCTTACCCCCAAAATGTCATGCTGAGGCCATCCTTCCGTGGAAGGAGGCCGAAGCATCCACCCCAGCCCCAGACCGGGGCGGATTCTTCGCCTGACGCTACGCTCAGGCTCAGAATGACAGGCAGTCATTTCCTTCTCACCTTTGTTCGAATTTCTCCAGGTCTCTGGCCAGCCGCTGGGAGTATCCCTCCCGCTCCCTCGCCATCTCAGGAGCCGTCGACGCCTCAGCCGTCTGCCCTCTTCGCACCCAGCTATGGATGAGGTAGTAGAGGATGCCTCCTCCGCCAGCCAGGACGGCGAATGGCAGGACCCATGCAGTGAGGTTGAACCCGCTCTTGCTGGGCGACGCCAGCACCTGAGGGCCGTACCGGTCGACGAAGAACCCAATAATGTCCCCTTCCGACTTGCCGGCGGAAATCTGATTCGCGATGATGGTGTTCATCTCCTCCCGGGGGCCGCACTCCCCATGGTTGCAGTTGGTCAGAATCAGGGTGCAACCGCACTGGCAGATAACCTTCTTGCCTACGGAGCTGACCGTAGGTGTGTCGGCCATCGCGGCCGTCGCCGTGATGAAGGTTACGGCCAAGCCGGCGAGAAGGCCCAGCGCATATGTCTTCAGCTTCATGTTTTCTCCTCCCCTGGTAACGTGGCTGTCCGCCGCCGCTCCGGCAGCACCGCTATCACCGTCCCCAGTATCATGATGATTCCCCCGATCCACAGCCAGTTCACTAAGGGATTGACCAGGACCTTGAAGGTAGCCGTGTCCCCATCCCAGCCGGCGAGTATGATATACAGGTCTTCCTTGAGGTTGCTCCTTATGGCCACGTCGGTCACCGGGTTCTCATGGGTTCGGTGAACGAACTTCTGAGGGGTCAGCACCCCAAGCAACTCGCCCCCGTTGAAAATGGACATGGGCGCCGACGTTACCTGCCGGCTCGCGGTTTCGAAGGATTGAATCCCCTCGTACCTGAGGGTGTACTGGTTGATGGTCATTTCCTGCCCCGGGTCGAGGGTGGCCTCCTTCTCGGTGTTGAAGAAGGAGGACCCGATGACGCCGATGGCCAGGATGGCCAGGCCGAGGTGGATGATATAGGCCCCGTAGCGGGGCTTGTTGGCTCCCATGAGGCCTGAGAAGGCCTGCCAGTAGTTCACCTTCTTGGCGCGGTGGCGGGCCCTTATCTCCCGGAACCACTCGGAGGGAATGCTGAGCAGCACCAGACCGGCGAGGGAGAAGAGCAGCACCGCGAACCAGTTGCCGGTTCTCAGAATCAACAGGATGACGAGCAGCGCCAGTGCGGCAGCGGAGGGGAAGAGAAGCTTACGGAGCAGATTCCTGCCTGTGGTCTGCCGCCAGCCGATGAGGGCGCACCCTCCCATGATGGCAATGAGCCCAACGAAGATGGGCCCCACCACATTATTGAAGAATGGCGCTGATACCGAGACCTTGACCCCTCGCACCGCCTCGGAGACTATGGGAAAGACGGTGCCCCAGAAAATGGCGAAGGTAGCGGCCACCAGGAAGAGGTTGTTGAGGAGGAACATGGCCTCCCGGGAGAGAAAGGAGTCCAGTTCATCCTCGCTCTGCAAGTCGGAGAGGCGGTCGAATAGAAGGCCGAAGGCACCCAGCAGCGTCAGGCCGATAAACCCGAGGAAAAATGGCCCGAGGTTGGACTGGCCGAAGGTGTGCACCGAGGAGAGGACGCCGCTCCGGGTGAGGAAGGTGCCGAAGATGGACAGGGTGAAGGTGAGGATGATAAGCACCATATTCCATATCTTGAGCATGCCTCTGCTCTTCTGGACCAGCACCGAGTGGAGGAAAGCAGTGCCGGTGAGCCAGGGCATCAGGCTGGCGTTTTCCACCGGGTCCCAGGCCATGTAGCCGCCCCAGCCCAGCTCGACGTAGGCCCACTGCATGCCGGCAATGTTCCCAAAGGTCAGCGAGAGCCAGGCGATCAGGGTCCATATCCTGACGCTCCGTAGCCACTCGTCGCCCAGCTTTCGGGTTATCAGGGCGGCCATGGCGAAGGCGAAGGGGATGGTAAAGCCCAGATACCCAATTAGCAAGGGTCCGGGATGCGTTATCATGCCCGGGTTTTCCAGGAGCGGGTTCAGCCCCTGTCCCTCGGTGGGGGTGAAGGGCAGGGTCTCGAAGGGGTTGCTGATGAAGACCATGAGGAGGAGGAAGAAGCCCTGGGTGAAGGCGAGGATCGCGGTGACATAGGGCATGAGCTCGCGGTGTTTCTCGCGGTTCTGGCGCAGGACTATGACGGAGAAGATGGACAGCAGCCATGTCCAGAAGAGGAGGGAGCCCTCGTTGCCCGCATAGAAGGCCGCCAGGGTGTAGGCGAGGCTCATGTCGCGGCTGCTGTAGTTAGCGACATAGCTTATGCGGAAGTCATGGGTCAGGAAAGCGGTGATGAGAGCGAGCGAGGCCACCGTGACCAGCCCCGCCATGGCCCACATGCCGTTCCGGGAACTGGACCCAAGCTCGGGGTACCCCCGACGTGCGGCGACTATGGAGGCGATGACCACATAGATGGAAATCGCCAGGGCGATGGAGATGGCGGCGAAACCTAAGCTTGACAACGTGCGCTCCTTCGAGCTTCAGACTTTGCGCTCATATCTTGATGGGCATCCTACCATCAGCTTGGTAGCCTGAAAGGTCCCATCCGGGTTGTACTTGCCCTCGATTATCACCTTCGCTCCGTCCTCGAAGGTATCGGGGACCACCCCCTTGTAGACTACCGGCATGGCCGTCTCGATGCTGGGGGCCGCCCCTTCATCAACGGGATCGGTCACATTGAACTTAAGAATAAAGGTCTTTCCGCTCCGCTCGATGGTTCCCGGCACCACCGTGCCGTTGACCCTTACCTGTCGCGCCAGAGCCTTGTCACCCAGGTTCTTGAGTTCGCTGGGGGATACAGAGTAGGTACTGTTCGCGAAAGTCTGGTATCCCAGGTACACCAACGCCAGCCCGAGCATGACGGCAGCCACGATAAACCGCTTGCGGTGGCGAGGCTTTCCGGTGGTGGGGAGAGCGCTGTCCTTCATATCAGCCATATTCTAGCCCTCATCTGCGATTGGGGTAAGGTCAAAGCGTACTGCTGGAGGGGGGAAAACGCCCTGTTTTCTGTGGAAATGTTACCCATGCTGCTTAGAATCCAATGGTCATTATATCAGATTCCCCGGGGTGCAGGCTAGGTTTGCCAAGGTGGCCTTGTCGGCCGATGTGAAGCACCGGCTGTTCTGGGCCTGGTTTGTTGGTTCTCGT
>JAUYGE010000080.1 GCA_030690705.1 Dehalococcoidia bacterium
CCTTTGTGAAAAGCGTTACCTGTTTCCATAGTTTGTCACCTCACCACTAGATTAGGAACACTACTGCAGGGCAGCTACCGGGAAATCTCCCGGCGCCTCACCCCAGGCTCATGAGAATATCGGTTTGAGCACCCAGGCGAAAAAGAAACCAAGCGCGCCGCAGACAGGAAAAGTGAGAAGCCACGTCAGGACGATTTCCCTGGTTACACCCCATCTCACCGCCGAAAACCTCCGGGTACTTCCCACCCCCATTATGGCCGTATTGATGGCGTGAGTGGTGCTCAGAGGTATGCCCAGCGAGGAAGCCAGCAGAATGGCGAAACTGGCCGAGCTTTCGGCGGCGAAGCCGTTCACCGGTTCCAGCTTGGTAAGCCCGAAGCCCATGGTCCTCATAATGCGCCATCCACCCAGACCGGTCCCTACCCCCATGACCACGCCGCTGAGAAGAATGACCCATACCGGCACCCTGAACTCCGGCAACACGCCTCCCAGCACGAGGGCCATGGTGAAGACCCCGATGAACTTCTGCCCGTCATTGCTGCCATGACTGAAGGCCATCAAAGCTGCTGAAAGTATCTGAAGACGGCCAAAAACGGACTTCATGACAGTGAGAGCAACACCGAAGAACAGACGGTAGATAACTGTCATAACCAGGAAGCCGAGCAGAAAACCGAGGACAGGCGAAAGCCCCAGGCCGATGAGGACTTTCTGCCAACCCGACCACAGCAGCACCGACGGCCCGGCAGCGGCCAGCCCCGCCCCGGCCAGGCCGGCCACCAGCGCGTGGCTCTCGCTGGTCGGCAGACCCCACCGCCACGCTACTGTGCTCCAGATGATGATGGCGAGCATGGCCGCCGCCACCGTGTGGAGACCCAGCGCCTCCGGATTGACGATTCCCTTGCCGATGGTAGCCGCCACCGCCGTCCCCGTAGCCAGCGCTCCCGCGATGTTCAAGACCGCGGCCATAGCCACCGCCTGATAAGGGGAAAGGACGCGGGTGGAGACCACCGTGGCGATGGCGTTAGGGGCATCTGTCCAGCCGTTGACAAACTCGGCTGCCAGGACGAGAAGCAGTACTATGACCAGGGCGGCGCTTATCTCCAAAGCGACGCCTCAAATGGGACGATGCGGCGGCGCAGACACAGGGGCTCAGGCATACTTCAGGGCCACGCCTTCCAGGATGTCGGCCACGTCTTCACACCTGTCTATGGCAGTTTCCATGTGCTCGTAAATCTCGCGCCACTTGATCAGATAAGCAAAATCCTTCGAGTCGGCAAAAAGCTCCGCCAGCGCCGAGCGATAGACACTGTCTCCGGCATTCTCAAGGCGGTTAATCTCCACACACCGCCTGAGAAGGCGCTTCCGGTCAATACGGTCATGTATCTCAGCGACAGCCTTTTCCATCTCAGACACCGCCTGTACGACGATGTCGGCAAGCTCCTTTGCCCTTTCCGTGGGCCGGTCCACCTTGTAGAGCAGCATAGTGTCGGCGGCCGAGTGGATGAAGTCAGTCACATCATCCAGGGAATGGGCCAGATGAGCGATGTCCTCCCGGTCGAACGGGGTCACGAAAGTCTGATGCAACTGGGCGATAATCTGATGGGCAATAGCATCCCCTTGATGCTCCAGATCGGTAATTATGTCAACCCTCTCCTTGATATTCTCCCAGACATGCACCATATCTCTGAGCTGCTGAGCTATTTTCACGGCATTCTGAGCACTCTGCTCAAAAAGGGCGGAGAACTTCTTTTCCCTGGGGATGAGGGACAGCTTGAACAACGCAAGGCCTCCTTTGTCAGCAACTCACCGAAGAGCAGGCCGAAAGGCGGAGTGGCTCTGACCGCCACGCATTCTAGCAACAAAGGGGTGATACCTGCAAACTAAAGGATGCGGGTGATTGCGCCGGCAAGCGACCTTCGAAGAACTTGAATGTTGGGTTGCGCAAGGCCACCCGCTCCGCCTAATCAATCGTACCCGGGAAAGTAATCGCGTTTCACCTGCTTGGACGGCACTTTGATGGCCGCCAGTTGCTCCTCGAGAGAGAGTACCATCTTCAGCGGGCCGGACACGTAGAAGACCCGCTTCTGGAAGTCGGGGATGGACTCCATGATGACCTCCCTGGTGACGAACCCCCTCTTGCCGGTCCAGCCGGGTGGAAAATCCGGCCCGGACAGCACGTAATCCACACGAATGTCCTTTCGCGCCGCCGCCATCTCATCCAGCTCCTCGCGAAAGGCGATGTTGTCGAACCTGTTGTTGCCGTAGACGAGCACGACATCGTAGCTGAGCTTCCTGTCCACAATGTACCGCAGCATGCTCCGAAGCGGAGTGATGCCGATGCCGCCGCTGACGAAAGCGAGGTCGCGTTTCGTCGGTAAGAGCGTAAACTCCCCCTGTGCTCCGCGCAGCCTGACCCAGTCGCCCGGCTTCATGCGGTCCAGCGCCTGAGAGTACTCGCTGGCAGTGATCCTCTTGGTGAACTCGAGGTAGCCCCTTCGCGCTGTCTCCGTAGGTGAGCTGGACAGACTGAAATGGTGGACCGCTTCTTTGCCATCGATTCTTATGGTAACGAAGAAGAACTGGCCCGCCTTGTAGGTCACCTTTTCCCGTCCCTGCACATGGAACCGGAACGTCTTGATGTCAGAGGTGACCCGGATGATATCAGAAAAGGTGGTCTCGAACTGCCACATTGG
>JAUYGE010000111.1 GCA_030690705.1 Dehalococcoidia bacterium
TGCATCGCCTCGATGATAGCCTCGGCCGCCATCTTTCCCGATGCCATGGCCAGGTTGTTCCCCTCACGGTGCAGAGCGTTGAAGAGCATAGCCGAGTCTCCGGCGATGAGATAACCATCGCCGTACAGGTGGGGAATGGTATCATAGCCTCCCTCAGCCAGCCAGTGGGCGGTGTATTCCAGAGTCTTGCCCCCGGAGATGAGAGGGGCTATCATGGGGTGCTGCTTGAAGGCTTCTATCAGTTCGTATGGTTTGAGCTTAAAGGCGGCGAAGTCGGCCAGGTTGGCCCCCAGGCCCAGGGACAGTGAGCTCTGGTTGGTGTACAGGAACCCCACGGCATCCATGCCACCGGCGATTTCGCCCAATATTTCAGCGGTCACTCCCTCTGTTCCGGATACGCAGAAGCGCTGTTCGATGACCTCTCTAGGGAGTTCGATGACCTCTTTGACGGCCAGGGCTACCTCCTCTGGCGCAGGCTCCCTGCGGAATCCAGCCCGGGCTGCTAAGGGAGAGTTTACACCATCGGCGAGAAGGGTGATCTTGGCCTGGACCTCTCCATCCGTTCTGCCGGTGACAACCCCAGTTACAGCACCATGACCATTTCTGATAAGGTCAACTACCACTGTTGACGGAACTACCAGAGCGCCCTTCATGCGGGCCTGCTCCGCATACCAGCGGTCGAATTTGGCTCTGCCCACAGTGAAGGCATTGTATTTACGGTCAGCAGCAAAGACGCTATCCCGATAGCCAAGATTATAGCCGCTTTCTCTGGATAGATACCAGACCCGGGACTCTACGATGTTTCTCTCAACCGGACAATGGCGTTCGACATAGTCGGGAAGTATCTGGGCCAGGTTGTGTCCGTAAAGGACTCCACCGGACAGGTTTTTCGCTCCAGGGTACTCCCCCCGCTCGAAAACTATGGTCCTTATTCCCGCATCGGCCAGGATACAGGCAGCAGAGATGCCAGCGGGCCCTGCTCCCACTATGGCGACATCAAAGGTTTCTTTCATCCTTTGCTTACCTTATCACCTTGATTCTGGACTCAATGCCCTTTATCAGCTTGGGGATTATCTCCCGGTAGTCTCCGATAAGGGCATAGTCGGCAATCTGGACCAGAGGGGCTTGGCGGGCAATGTTGATGGCGACTATTTTCTCCGCACCCTGCATGCCGACCAGGTGCTGCACTGCTCCTGACACTGCTACTCCGATATAGATCTTGGGGGCCACCGTCTTGCCAGTCTGCCCCACCTGGCGGATATGCGGGAGAAGTCCTGACTGGACGACCGGCCGCGAGCAGGCGACGGTCCCTCCCATGAGCAGGGCAAGCTCCTCGAACATTGGCAGATGTCTGGGATCGCAAGCGCCTTTGCCAATGACTACCAGGACCTCGGCCCTGGTAATATCTACACCGCCTACTTCAGCTGCTCTAGGAATGAAATCAATAATTCGCGGCACCTGCACTACTTCCTGTGAGACTTCAAGGTCGAAGGTTCGAATCTCTCCGCGGCGACCGGTATCTTTCTTCGGGAGCTTCATCACTTTTGGTCTGACAGTGCTCATCTGGGGTCGGTGGTTTCTACAGAGGATGGTCGCCATGATGTTGCCCCCAAAGGTGGGGCGGGTCATGAGGAGCAAACGCTCCTGTGGGTTTATATCCAGGCCGGTACAGTCGGCGGTCAAGCCCGTTTCCAGTTGGGTGGCCACGACACTTGCCAGGTCTCTGCCCAGAGAGGTTGCTCCCACGAGGAGTATCTCTGGCTTGACCTGGTTGCACATGTGAGCGAGAGCTCTGCCGTACATTCTTGATAAGTATTTCTGAAGCAGCGGGTTGTCAACCATGTAGACGGTGTCGCAGCCATAGGCGATGGCTTCCCCTGCCACTGGCTCCACGTCCGCTCCCAGAAGAAACCCGGCTACCTGGGTACCCAGCTTCTCGGCAAGCTCCCTGGCCTTGCCCACCAGCTCCCAGGATACCTCGGCGCCGGCGCCATCGTGTGTCTCAATGAATACGGCGATGCCGCGATAGTCTTCAAGGGGACGGGGTTCTTGACCGGGCCCGGTTATCTTTTTCCTGACCGGTTTCTCGAAAAGGATGGCGTTTGCCGGGCAGACATCGAGACATCTGCCGCAGCCGGCGCAGGCCTCGGGGTCGATACGAATGACCCCGGCTTGCATATCTATAGCATTGATCGGGCATTCCCCAATGCAAAGCTGGCAGGCAATGCACTTGTCGGGAATGATTTCGGCGATTTCTCTGCCCTTAATGTTCTTGGGCATGGCTATCCTTTGTTAACAGTCCGTCCAGCAGCCGTTTTTCCTTTTCGAAGAAGGTATCGAGGAAGTCTTCGACAACCCGTTCGCTATTTTGTCCGCTGCCAAAAACCAGCCCTCCTTCTCGCACCGGTGGTGCGAAGATTTCCTTAACCGATGTTGGTGAGCCTTTCAGTCCCAGCCGTTCCGGCAGTCCACCCAACTCCTTTGCTCCCCACACCCTTACCGTCTGTCTCAACGATCGTACCAGTTCGGGCAGGGAGGCATACCTGATGGTGCTTAGCTCCAGCTCGGCGGTGAGCAGCGCGGGAAGCTTGCCTTCAATCACCTCCGCGCCGCCCTCGATTTCTCGCT
>JAUYGE010000138.1 GCA_030690705.1 Dehalococcoidia bacterium
GCCGTGCCCCTACGGGATGGACTCGCAATGACAGGAAGGTTTTGGAGGTTTTGAGATTTGGATTTGTTTAGAATTTGGTGCTTCGGATTTAGGATTTCATCACGTAGGGGGATAGGTTGCAAAAAGGCATCTTCGTAACCGGCGCCGGCACCGGCGTCGGCAAGACGGTCATCGCCGCCGGCCTGGCGGCATGCCTCAGAGAAATAGGGGAGAGCGTGGGTGTGATGAAGCCGGTTGAGACAGGATGCGCCCGCGTGAATGGCCGCCTTGTTCCCCACGATGCCCTCTTCTTGAAGGCGGCAGCCGGCTGCAAGGACGACCTTTCAGACATAGTACCGTACGTCTTCGAGTCGCCCCTCGCCCCCGCTCTCGCGGCGGAGAGGGAGGGCCGGCGCATCTCCATAAGGCGCATCATGAACGCCTTTCAGGCACTGTCCTCCCGGCACGACCTGGTTATCGTGGAGGGCGCCGGAGGGCTTCTGGCGCCCATCACGGCGCGCTATTTCTACGCCGACCTGGCGGCCCGGCTGGCGCTGCCGGCCATCGTGGTGGCCGGCGCTCACCTGGGGACTATCAATCACACCCTGCTTACGTTACAATGTGCCGAACGGGCGGGAATCAAGGTCCTCGGTGTAGTGATGGACCATCTCTCGCCGGAGGAAGGGCTCGCGGAGGCCACCAACGCCGCGGCCCTGCGCCGCTGGGCCCGGGTGCCTTTCCTGGGCGAGTTGCCCTTCCTTCCCCAGGTCAACGTGGAGACCATCCGTGAGACTCTCAAGAGAAGCCTTGATATTGAAAGAATCCTCCGCATGATAGAGGGAAATCCTAAATCCTAAGCTCTAAACTCTAAATAAATTCAAATGACCGAAATTAGAAATTCAAAACCGTATGATTTGGAGGAGCGTACGCTACAGTTTGCGAAAGCTGTGATAGCACTCGCGAACTCTCTTCCGAAAACGATGGCAAACATTGAAACAATCAAGCAGGTTATCCGGTCCTCGGGTTCAGTCGGAGCGAACTACATCGAGGCTAATGAAGCTTTGAGTAAGAAAGATTTCGCGGTAAGAGTGAAGATTTGTCGCAAGGAGGCTAAGGAGAGCGGGTACTGGTTGAAGCTCGTCGAGGTAAACAGCGAACCACACGAGATGAGAAGGCAATCGTTGATCAACGAAGCAACCGAGCTCACGAAGATCTTCGGCTCCATAGTAGAGAAGACAAAGTAAGTTTGGTCATTTGGATTTGGATATTGTTTAGGATTTACGGACTAGGGTTTGCTCTATGAAATTCACTCATCTAGCCGAGAAGTCCCTCTCAGGTGACGCTCTCACCCATGACGAGGCGCTGGCCGTTCTGGCCACGCCGCCGGAGGACATCCTGGAGCTGCTCCAGGCGGCCTTCACTGTCCGGCAGCGTTACTTCGGGCGGAAGGTCTACCTCCACCTCCTGGTCAATGCCAAGAGCGGCCTCTGCACCGAGGACTGCTCTTATTGCTCCCAGTCCGCCGTCTCCCAGGCCGGCATCAACCGGTACCGCCTGCTGGATGATGCCGAGCTCCTGCTCGGGGCCCGAGAAGCCAGGCAGGCCCGGGCGCGCCGCTACTGCATCGTCACCAGCGGCCTGCGGGCCGAGCCTGCTGAGATGGACAGCCTCTGCCGGGTGGCCCGGCGCATCGGCGAGGAGGTGGGCATAGACGTCTGCGTCTCCGCAGGTCTCCTGGAGCAGCAGGACGCAGAGCGCCTCCGCGAGGCGGGTGTTAAGCGCTACAACCACAACCTCAACACCAGCGAACGCTTCTACTCCCACATCTGCACCACCCACACTTATCATGACCGGGTGAACACCCTCGTCCACGCTCGCCGGGCCGGCCTGGAGCTATGCTGCGGCGCCCTGTTCGGGCTCGGAGAGGACGACTCCGACCGCCTGGAGCTGGCCATGGCGCTCCGCGAGATGAGGCCGGATTCCATACCGGTGAACTTCTTCCATCCGATAGAAGGCACCCTCATCGAGCAGACCCGGGGCTCTGCGCTCCGCGAGAACGGTCTCAACCCCGTGAAGTGCCTGGCCGTATTGTGCCTGATGCGCCTGCTGAATCCCACCGCCGAGCTGAGGGTAGCCGGAGGCCGCGAGTATCACCTTCGGTCTCTCCAGCCGCTGGCCTTCTATCCCGCCAACTCCATCTTCGTCGGCGGCTACCTGACGGTCTCCGGACAGCCGCCCGGGGAGGCCTGGCGCATGGTGGAGGACGCCGGCTTCGAGGTGGTGGAGGAGTAGGATACACTGTCATTGCGAGCACCTTTTTGTCATTGCGAGCGAAGCGAAGCAATCCGTCTTCGGTCGTTTTAGGCTACGGATTGCTTCGGCCTCCACGGGCACGGCACGCCGTGCCCCTACGGGAAGGCCTCGCAATGACAGTATTTAACATTAAAAGGGGGAGAGAATGGACATAACCTATCTGGGCCACTCCTGTTTCCGTCTCAAGGGTAAGGACGTAACCCTCATCACCGACCCCTACTGGCTTGCCCTGGGCAGCCAGCCGCCGCGCCAGCCGGCGCAAATCGTTACGGTGAGCCACGCCCATCCCGGCCACAGCAACACCGCCGCCATCGACGGCCAGCCCCGCGTCCTCAGGGGACCCGGGGAGTACGAGGTCGCCGGCGTGGCCATCACCGGCCTCCCCTCCTTCCACGATGCCGAGGAGGGCAAGAAGCTGGGCAAGAACACCATCTACCTCATTGTCATGGAGGACCTGTCCTTCTGCCATCTAGGGGACCTCGGACACCTCCTCACTCCTTCGCTGCTGCAGGACCTGGGGAAGCCGGACGTGCTCTTCGTGCCCGTCGGCGGAGTCAACAGCCTGGACAGCGCTTCCGCCGCTGAGACGGCCAAGCGGCTCTCTCCCCGCGTGGTCATTCCCATGCACTACCGGAGCGAGGCCGCGCCGAAGCTGGGGTCGCTGAACTCCTTCCTCAAAGAGATGGGAGCCGCTGCTGTGGCGCCCCGCCCCCGTCTCCCCCTCACCCGCGCTAACCTCCCTGAGAAGATGGAGATTGTGGTATTGAGCAGCCCTCTCACCCCGTGACGGTATGTCCATTCACCCTCTCCCTGCCCCTCTCCCGTCAAGGGAGAGGGGATTACCTCCAACCCCTCGAGGGAGGGGGAAGGGTCCTCTCCCCCCTGGAGGGGGAGAGTTAGAGAGAGGGGGATGCCAAACATCGAAATGAAGAAGGACCCGAATCAGACGGCGTTCGCCCGCCAGCTTCGCCAGAAGCAAACCGATGCAGAGAGAGCCCTTTGGGCCAGGCTGAGACGCAAGAGTATTGCAGGCGCCAGGTTCCGGCGGCAACAGCCCGTAGACCGCTACATTGTCGATTTCGCGTGCCTTGAGGAGCACCTCGTGATTGAGATCGATGGGGGCCAACACGCTGGCGACAATGGAGTCAGCAGGGACGAGCGGAGGTCGATGCGGCTGAGACAGCTCGGGTACCGTGTGTTGCGATTCTGGGACAATGAAGTGCTGACTAACACCGACGGTGTTGTGGAGAGGATTACAGAAGTCCTCACTTACAGTCCACCCTCTCCCTAACCCTCTCCCGTCAAGGGAGAGGGGATTACTTTCCCTCCTGAAGGGATATGAGAATCCTCTCCCCCCTCGCGGGGGAGAGATAGAGAGAGGGGGAAACCCCAAAAAGAAAGGGGCCCCGATTTGCATCGGGGCCCCTTTTCCTTTCGTGAGTGGAAGAGGAGAGCTAGACTCTCCTGGTCCGCACGATGAGCACCACCATCACGATGACGAGGATGGCACCGATGACGATGACCACCCATACCCAGGATGGGGTCGTCGGAGCCGGGATGTTGATGATTGGTGCTGGTTGCTGCTGGACTACGATTGGAGGAGCCCCGGCTACCGGCTTCGACATGGTGGTGAAGGCACCCACGGTGCTCCAGTCACCAAGCGAGGTGAAGGTAGCTGATCTCACTCTCCAGTAGTAGGTGGTGTCGTACGCCAGGTCCTTGTCAATCTGGTAGGCCGTGGCGTCGAGACGCCCGGTGTCCGTCAGGTTGACAAAGGGGGCGAAGAAGGACGCGGAGGTGTCCACCTGGAGCTCGTAGCGGTTAGCTCCATCGACAGAGTTCCACGACAGGACCGGCCTCAAGGGGGTGTTCACGCCGCCGGTTAAAGCTCCGCCGATGGGACTGACGAGAACGGGCTTGGCCACGCCGGTGGTGAACTCGC
>JAUYGE010000146.1 GCA_030690705.1 Dehalococcoidia bacterium
AGATGGCAGACCACTTGCCTCCCATGTTCCCGCCGACATAGGGGGCGATCACCCTGACCTTTGCCAGTGGCAGGTTGAAGAGACGGCAGAACTCGAGGCGGCTGCGCATCGGCGTGGGGTCGGTGACCCACACGGTGAGTCCGCCATCCGGCTCAACCCGGGCTAGGGCGGCGTGAGGCTCCATCTGGCACGGGTGGATGCGAGGAAGGACGAATCGCTGCTCCGTTATTATGTCGGCTTCTTTGAAGCCCTTCTCCATATCCCCCGTCCGCACGCGGTGATGATAGTAGATGTTGGGGAAGCCGGCTTCCAGATGGAAATTGGGGGCATTCGCTTCCATCAAGATGGGGTACTTGCCGAGGTTGGGGTGAACGACGACGGGAGGGTCGGGGCGCATCGCTTCCTCGGCATCGAAGATGGCGGGAAGCTCCTTGTAGTCTACAGTGATCAGGTCGAGAGCCTCTTCGGCCACTTCCAGGCTCTCTGCGGCCACGGCGGCTACGCCCTCTCCTACGAAGCGGACCGTATCCCGGGCCAGGATGTGGCGGTCGGGGACATAGCGTCCCATTCTCTCGTCGGGGACGTCTTTGCCGGTGACCACTGCCTTCACCCCGGGCAAACTCGCCGCCTGTGACGTGTCGATACGGAGGATGCTGGCGTGGGCATATGGGCTGCGCAGGACCCTGGCATGGAGCATGCGCGGCAGGCTGAAGTCAGCGACGTACATGGCTTTGCCGCTTACCTTCTCGGGGCCATCCACCCGGGGGACGCTCTTGCCGACAATTGAAAGCTCAGCCACGGTATCCTCCTGTCAGTACCCCGGATGTCCTGGGGGCGGTCTTCGACGCTTCGAAGTGAGCAGCGCTTGTCTGGTGACCTGATATTATATTCTGTGCAACGGGGTGTCAAGGAACGTAAGGCCGCCTCACATTGACACTGCACAAGACAGGGTGATACATTTCGTCACGCAGTGCTCCCATGGCGGAGTGCCGGTGCGAGTCCACATGTCTTCTTATCTTATCTTCGTGAACGGTTGGTGACTGGAAATATGAGCAGACTTCTATTCGGGTGCGCCGGGGTGCCCAACAGCGCCCAGCCGAAGACCTCCATCGCCGGCATTGAGCGCGTGGCCGAGCTGGGGTTGGGCTGCATGGAACTGGAGTTCGTCCGGGGCGTGCACATGGGCGAGAAGGCGGCACTGGAGGTGAGGGATATGGCCCGAAGGTGCAAGGTCGCTCTTACTGCCCATGCCCCCTATTATGTCAATCTCAACGCCGCTGAGCCAGCCAAGATTGCGTCCAGTCAGCAGAGGATTCTGCAGACAGCCCGCATCGCCGCCCTCTGCGGCGCGGAGAGCATGGTCTTCCATGCCGGCTTCTATCTGGGAGACCCGCCGAGCGCCGTCTACGAGACGATAAAGAAGAACCTTATTCCGGTGTTGGAGCAACTCGATAAGGAAGGCAACATGATCTGGGTCAGGCCGGAGGTTACCGGCAAGCATACGCAGTTCGGCGACCTGGAGGAGGTACTCCGCCTCAGCCGGGAATTGCCCCGGGTGGCGCCCTGTATCGACTTCGCCCACTGGCATGCCCGCACTCTTAGCTACAATTCCTACGGGGGCTTTTCATCCATGCTCAAGCGCGTGGCAGAGGCCATCGGGCCAGAATCGCTGTCTGAGGTGCACGTCCACGTGTCCGGCATCCACTACAGCAAGGTCGGAGAGTTGAACCACTTGAACCTGAAGGAGTCCGATTTCCACTACGACGAATTGCTGCGCGCCATGCGCGACCACCGGGTCGGCGGCATGGTCATCTGCGAAAGTCCCAATCTGGAGGAGGATGCCCTGCTCCTCCAGAAAAGCTACTCTCTTCTGTCCAGCGAGGTGCGGCCGCCTGTCCCTTCGCGCGAGAACTGAATCAAGGCCGGCGCTCGCTCCCGTTTCATCAGTTTGTTAAGATAGCTCTCCACCGGTACCGGCTCGGACCTGAGGCTGAGACCCCGGGACTCCCAGCATGACTTCCAGCCAGACTGGGTCAGCAATTATTCCGCCAGAGAATCGTTCGTTGAAAACTCGAGGCGCAGGATGGGCTCGCCTTTATCCCGGACCTTGGCCCACTCCGCGATGCGGTAGCCTACCACCCACAGGATCCCGTCATCGGAACATACCAGAGGAATACGCTCTCTCCACATTCGCGGTATCCTGGCATCCACCATGAAGTCCTGAAGTCTCTTTGGCTGTTCCATCCCCAGAGGTTGGAACATGTCCCCGCTCCTCCGCTGCCGCACCAGCAATCTTCCTCTTACTGCGTGGGGGTCGAGATGAGCGACAAACGGAGACGCTTCGGCTTCTGACATCCGCGAGACAACAGACGCCCGCACTCTCCAGCCGTGTAGCAGCGTGGTACCCGCCAGTCCAACAGGCAGTTCACCACAGCCCAGTACCGGAAAGGGGCAGGGAAGTCTATCAGCCAGAGCGATGAGGCAGCGCTCGTAGTCTCGGTAGAAGACCAGGTTCCCCGGCAAGGACACTCTGGTGCCCGGGGGCTTGCTCAAGGCTGAGACCATCTGCTCGATGTGCCTTGCTTGAATACCCAGCGGACTGCCCTGCAGACGCTCGAGAGCGTGGTAAAAGATAATCCTCTGAAGGGCAACGGGCAACTTGGCGAACTTCGGCAGGTCGAAGGCAATCCTTCCCTCTTCCTCGTCGGCCACTTTTGACCACCTGGACAGGGCTTGCTTCTCCACAAGAGCGTATTCGTCGCCGGCAATATCCGCCAGTTGCAGGAAGGCCTGGCTAATGTTGGGGTTGTACTTCTTGAGCAAGGGAACGAGCTCCAGCCTGATACGGTTCCTGAATAAGGCCAGCGACGAATTGGAGGAGTCCATGCGGGGTTCCAGCCCGTAGCTCAGGCAATAGGCGTAGGTCTCCTCACGCGACACCTGAAGAAGCGGCCGGATGATTGCCACAGAGGCATCTTCATAGCTTGCCCTCCAGACGCGAACGGGTCGCAGGCCCCGTAATCCTCGCGTTCCGCTGCCGCGGATGAGATGCATCAGGATAGTCTCCAAGTGGTCGTCGGCAGTGTGGCCGATGGCAACGTGAGGAGAGGAGGTTGAGGCAGCCACCTCAGCGAGGAAGCGGTAGCGTACCTCTCGCGCCGCCTCCTCAAGCGAACAGCGATGCTCCCGGCGAAAGCCTTGCACGTCCCGGCTCTCGATGGTAGCCGGCAATCCCAGTTGCTGCGCCAGCCGCGCGACATAGGCGGCATCCGCTGCTGACTCTTCTCCGCGCAGCTTGTGGTTGAGATGGGCGACGTGGAGACTGACATCCATCTCCGGCTGCAGCTGTGCCAGCAGATGAAGCAGACAGACCGAATCCGGCCCTCCAGAGACACCTACCACCAGCTTGCCAGGCGAGACAAGCCGGTGGTGGCGAATGAAGCGCCGCACCCTTGCTGCCAGTGGGGGCTCAATTACTTTCTTCGCGGGGATTGCCATCGCCCGAGTGCGGGTGATCCTTTCTCAGCTGACGGGCACATTGAACGATACCAGACAGGTCCTTCCGTTCTCAATGTGAAGAACGGAAGTTCCCCCCGGCTCCAGCCTTAACTTGCCCATATGGCCGAGGGGCATCTGCATCAGACTGCAAATAGCGGTTGACAGAACGAAGTAATGGCTCACGATCACCACGACGCCTTCGGTATGCCTTCTCACAATGTCCTCCACCGCCGGAGAGACCCGCTGGTTCAAGTCGGTCAGGGACTCGCCTCCCGGCAGTCTGAGGAACCCCCCGCCTTCTTCCTTCTCCACCATGTACTGGAAGAGGGACTTCCTCAATGTCTCGACCAGCACCCCTTCCAGTTCGCCCGTGTGGAGCTCTCTCAATCTCGGTTCAAGGACAATCTCTACGGCATGGTAGCGGGCGACAGCCCGCGCCGTCTCGTAAGCGCGCTTGAGGGGACTGGAGTAAATGGCGTCTATCTTCTCTCCTCGCAAAGCCGTCGCTATGTGCACGGCCTGTTCTCTGCCACGCTCCCCGAGGTCAGTGTCACTGGCGCCTCCCTGTACCCGGTGCTCCCGATTCCAGAGGGTCTCCCCATGCCTTACCAGGATGAGTCTCAGCAATGTCGCTCTCCTATTTCGACTCCGTTGAATATGAATAAGTTCTGGCCTCCGCCACGCGCCGGAAGTATGGCGGGTGATCGTAGAATAGCAGCTCCACCCACCGAGGGGGCTCGGCCTCAGAGAGATTCTGGTCCGTCAGGCGGGTCATCGTGTCGACAAACGCCTGCGGCTTGCCGGTCAATTCCACGGCATACCTGTCGGCCTCCCTCTCCAGGTGTCGGCTGTATGTGTTGAACAGAGGCGCCACGAGCAGGAAGTAGGCGAAGAGGAACAGCCCCACCCAGGGCAGAGCGGCCAGGTCGCCTAATCCCTCGTAGCCCGCGAGGGGGAGCAAGGGTCTCGATATCAGCGACAGCAGATAGAATCCGGCCAGCACTGCCATGGACTGGATGCCCATGAGTTTCCAGATGTCACCGTGGCGGTGATGTCCCAGCTCGTGGGCCAGCACCGCCTCAGTCTCATCCACCGGACCCTGCAACATAGTATCGGTGAGGGCTATGCGCCGTGTCTTTCCCAGGCCCATCAGAGCTGCGTTGGCGCCGGTGGACTTGCGGCTGAAATCGATGGCGTAGACTCCGCAGATCTTCACACCCGCCTTCCCGGCCAGATTGCTGAGCCTTTGAACGAGCTCGGCGTCCCTGAGCGGACTGAACTTGAAGAAGATGGGGAGAATGACTATCGGCGCCAGGCCGGTCAGCAGTAAAGTAAGGAGGAACACCATCAATGCCGCCAGAAGCCACCAGATGTCAGGGAATCGCTCTACGAGCCAGTACAGTGCAATAAGCACGGCGGAGCCAATGAACAGCTCCAGGATGATGCCTTTGACCCTGTCTACCAGCCAGTCCGGCCACCCCTGGTGCAGGAGCCCGTACCGGTGTGGCAGGATGAAGTCTCCATAGAAGGTCAATGGGAAAACCAGAAGGCTGTATCCCAGCAGCATGACCATCAGACCCAGGCTCACCGCCAGCGGCATAGGTAAGACCTGAAGCTCTCTCAAGGAGAGAGACAGGCCGGTGAAGGTCATCAGGAGGAGCGAGCCCAGGGTAATGGCGGTGTCTAAAAAGAACACCTCGCGTCTCTTCCGAGCAAACTCCCTGGCTTGCCGTTGTCTTTCCGGAGAGAGGATAAGGGTGTCAGGCATCATAGGGCTGTCTCAGCCTCTGGCTCCCACCTTATCCAGGAGGAGCCGGATGCGGTGGCAACTGACGGGAGGGCGGACGAATCCCAGCGCTGCGGCTACCTGCTCCGGGCGGCCGGTCCCGCTGCTGTCGCAACGCACCATCATCAGCATGGTGACTTTGCCGTTCTCCCACCTCACTAGCCGCAGGTCTTCCACCAGGGCTCGCAGATCATAGTGACGGACCTCCTTGTCCCGCTGGTGTTGCCATGGGAACGCTCCTGAAGCCAGGAAGGCATCGATGGCCTCCTGCAATCGGGACTGCTCCCGCTCGTCCTCCAGTTTAACCTCATACTCGGCGTGGTGCACCTGGGACTGCAAGGAAGGTGCGGTGAGTGGCACTACCCTGGCTTCCAGTATCTCGACTCCCGCAGGAAGTTGGCGGCTCACTGCCTGGGTGAATATCTGATGTGAAATGGGCCGGGTGAGGTAGACGTCGATCATCTCCGCCTCGCTGGTCACTCCTATAGGCAGGGGCGCGGCCAGAGCCAGACGGGGATGGGCGGTAAATCCCTCGGAATATGCCAGAGGAATGCTGGCGCGCCGCAGAGCCCTCTCCCACAGACGCATCATGTCCAGATGGGAGATGAACTTCAGCTCCTCGCCGCGGCGGAACCTAAGGCGCAACCGGTGCCACATTTTCCTTGGTAACCAGGACCTTCTCTATCTTAACTCCCCGCATGTTGATGATAGCTATTCTTATGTCGTGGTACTTCACCTGCTCACCCTCCCGGGGAATACGCCCCAGCAAGGAAAGGACAAAACCGGCTACCGTCTCATACTCTCCGGGCGGCAAGCCCAGCTTCATCTGTTCGTTGACATCTTCGATACGCATGGTGCCGTCGATCTGAAAGGTTCGGTCATCGATGGCCTCGAATTCTTTGACCCTCCCTGCCAGCTCATCTCCTAGCTCGCCGACAATCTCTTCGACCAATTGAGACGAGGTCAGCATGCCGGAAAAACCGCCGTACTCGTCTACCACGGCGGCCACATGGCGGTTACTGTCGCGCATCTCCGCAAACAGCTCGCCGAGGGGTTTGGATTCAGGCACTATGAAAATGGGGCGTACCAGCTTATCGATGGCTTCCTCTTTTGTCATCCCTTCAGCCATGGCCACAAGGACATCTTTGATGGAGAGGATGCCGGTCATACTATCGATGTTCTCATGGTAAACGGGGTAACGGGAGTGAGGGGAATGGCGATAAAGCTCCAGAAAATCTCCCAAACGGGTGCCTATCTCCAGAGAGATGACTTCGGTCCGCGGTGTCTGCACCTCACGTACCGGCCGCTCAGTGAACTCCAGCACTCTCTGCAGCATGTCAGCTTTGGCTGGCTGGACTGTACCTTCTCCTTTCCCTGCTTCAATAAGAGCGCTGATTTCCTCTTCGCTGACCCCGTAGCTGGGAGTGACAATGGGGCCGCCGGTGACCCGCGAGGTTAGCCAGCTTATGGCAGCAACCACAGGGGAAAGCGAACCCTCAAGCAGTCGGAAAAGGCGAGCAAAGGCCGGAGCCAGCTGCTCCGGATAGCGTGCCGCAAAAGTCTTGGGGATGGCCTCGGCGAGCAGCAAAGTTGCCATCGCCACGCCCACGGTGGCGGCGACTGCTCCCCACTTCTCTCCAAGGAGGGAGATAGCCGCTATGGTGCCTACCGTCGCAGCGGCCGTTTGCACCAGGTTATTACTGAGTAAGGTAGTGGCCAGCAGGCGGTCTGGCTTCTGAGTAATCAGGTCAACCTCCTTCCAGTTAGCTTTTCCGGACTGTGCCAGATACTTCACCCGACTCCTCTGAAGAGAAAGGAAGGCCACCTCCAGGGCGCTGATGAACGCTGAGATGGCCAGAAAGAACAAGATCAGGAGAATGTATGTACTCATAGGTACCTCCAGGACACTCCTTCCTGCAACTTCAGTTGGCCTGCTACCTCTAATGCCCTGGTTCGGGCACCGATTCATCATAGCATCGGCCTGCGGCCCTTAGCAAACCTGTGCTTGCTTCGCCGTCCCGTTTGGCGCGACGGAGGCAGGCGCTCCAGCACAATCTGCTATAATCCTGGCGTGAAGCTCCTCGGCCTGGAGACCTCTTGTGACGAGACGGCGGCTGCCGTGGTGGACCACGGCGACTCCATCTTGTCCAGCGTCGTCTCTTCGCAGATCGAGCTGCATTCCCGCTATGGAGGCGTGGTGCCCGAGGTGGCCTCCCGCCAGCACTTGTTGTCCATCATGCCGGTCATCGAGAGGGCTTTTCAACAGGCGGGGGTAGCCTGGGAAGACCTCGACGGGGTGGCCGTCACTTCGGGCCCGGGGCTCGCCGGTTCTCTCCTGGTGGGGGTCAACTTCGCCAAGGCCATCGCCTTGGCAAGAGGTCTGCCCCTTATCGGTGTGAACCATCTGGAGGCACATATCTACGCCAACTGGCTGAGAGAAAGCTTGGAGGCGCCCAAACCCGAGCTGGCATTTCCTCTGGTCTGCCTGGTGGCCTCCGGGGGACACAGCGACATCTTTCTGATGAAGGGTCACGGCCAGTTCACACTGGTGGGGCAGACAAGAGATGACGCCGCCGGCGAGGCCTTTGACAAGGCCTCCCGAATCCTCGGTCTAGGATATCCCGGCGGACCGGCCATCGAGAAGAAAGCACGGGAGGGTGATCCCTCCGCACTGCGCCTGCCCCGCTCCCGCCTGAAGGGCACCGACGATTTTAGCTTCAGCGGGCTGAAGACGGCTCTCTGGCGCATGGTGGAGGACGGGCTGGTGGCCGGCACTTCAACTGGTGGCGACCGCTTCTCCGTGGCCGATGCCGCCGCCGGCTTTCAAGAGGCGGTGGCGGAGGTCCTGGCCGAGAAGACCGCGGAGGCGGCGCAGAGATACCGGGCCACTCAAGTACTCATGGCAGGAGGAGTGGCCGCCAATGGGCGATTGCGCCAGCTCATGGTCAGAAAGTCCCCGGTGCCGGTCTCCTTCCCGCGTCCGGAGCTATGCACCGACAACGCCGCCATGATAGCCGCCTGCGGCGCCTATCGTCTGCAGGCGGGCGTCATTTCCGGATGGGACCTCGACGCCGTTCCCAATCTCAGAATCACTTAGCACAGGTTCGGGCCTCTCGTTCACCAGTAGCGCACACTCCTCACCCCTGCCCGCGCTGCAGAAGCCCTGGTAGAGGTGGATCATCCCCTGCTGTATGCGTGCGGAGTTGCGCCAAGGAGCTCCGCTGCCGGGAAAGAGTTGTCCGGCCATCTGGCGCGTGATGAAATTCTCCGGTAGCGCTGGATATCTCCGGTACAGGTCGAGGGCGTGGGTGGCGAGCGCGGCTTCTCCGCTGGCTTGTCCCCAGGCGCAGATGAACGGCAATATGATATTGACCACCATCACCGCTGCTCGCTCCCGGCCCAGAAGCGCTGACTTCGCGGGCTGGACACGACCGAAGTCGAAGTGCCTCGCCCAGTAGCCCGTCCCTGCTACCAGGAGCCCGTCCTCGAGGATGCGAGGCTTTCCTGCCGTGAAGGCCTCGCGCGCCCTTCTTACTATGCCGTTCAGCAGTCCCACTCGATAACGACTGAGGAGGCAATCCATGGCGGCCAGCCGGCGCAGGGGGAAGTTGACGGGACGGAGATGGCAGAAACGCCATTGAGCCGCTGAAATGACACGATGGCTGCCGGAGACCCCCCAGCATGCCTCTATCCTTTCGGCATAGACGTCGCCTGCCGGCAAGCCGCGCTGCGAGGGCAGCAGGCCGGCCGCGCCGAACAACAGGGCTTGCCGGTCGACAGACCTCCTCAGTTTCATACTCACCAGCGGAAGCCGCTCGGCCAGTTCCGTGAAAGGCGTCTTGTGTTTGCCATAGCCAAGGGAAGCCATCATGCCGCGGTACAGGACCTGCTCGGCCGCTTCTCTCTTCAACTCCTGCTCAAACTGGCTCACCTTCAGTGCGAACCGGCAATCACCCGCCGCCTGAAGGCGCTCCCGAGCGAGGGGGGGAGTCAGCGGAGACGCTACGCCTTCGCGGCAAGGGCAGCATGACGGGGAAGCATGTAGCGTCCAGGCGGGCAGTTGCTGCAGCGGCACAGGCAGATAGCCGTTCAGCGACAGGATGGGCACCGCGAGGCCATTCTCAAGCACTGTGGATAGCGCGGAACCGGACCACAGGACGACATGCAGCACCACCTTATTGAAGGCCGGGTCCCGATGGTGACCGTGGGCGCGCCATAGGCGCGCCTCGAGGTCAAGCTCCACATCCCCCTGCACCTGGACGCCGCCGAAATCCACGATGGCGTTGCGGAAGTCCGGCCCTCCGTCCTGGGTGGGTTGTCCGGACCAGAGCAGCTTGATCCGGCGGCCGTCGGCTGCGGCCAGCCACTGCCCCTCCCAGAGCCTCATCTTCCACAGCTGCGAGAGGAGACGTTCCGGGACGCGACCTGACGTCTTCATATCCGTCAACCGGCTTCGTGGTACACGGTTACGTGTACTCCGGGCACAAAGATCTCCTCTTCCTCTCTCTACTTTCTTAGGATGGAGTCCTGTACTCGAAATCGCTTCGCTCAGCTATGATGCTGAGCAGTCTCGCTGAGACCCCGCGCGGCTGGTACTTGCGGGTCTCCCACTCGCTGATGGTCTGCTGGCGAGTGCCCATCTCCTCCGCCATCCCCTGCTGGGTCAGACCGAGATGTCTCCGCAGAGCGCGGATCTCGGCGCTGCTCCAATACCGGGTCTCTCTCTTTGACATTGGCAACCACTAGCTTACACTATTCCGTGTAGACAGTCAAGGCGACGTCCCGAAATCATGGACCTCTCAGCCAAGGGTTGCTACGCAACTGTGGCCGTCGAGACACGATGGCAGCGGTAAAGAGGGATACAGCCATATAGAAACACGTGATATATAGTTTAAAGGATAGCTGGCTTGGCGTAGATGCCTGTAGATGGCGGCTCATCGTGCCCACTACGCTTGCCTTGGCGGTGGTCGGTGGCTATAATGTATTAGCAGTCGACACCCGAGAGTGCTAATACGACTCGGTGAAACACTCAGTGGAAAGGAGAAAGAAGAAAGATGGCTAAGTTGCAACCCATGGGGGATAGGGTACTCATCAAACCTATGCCGAAGGAAGAGATGACCAAGGGTGGCATTGTGCTGCCTGATACCGTTAAGGAGAAGCCTCAGGACGGCAAAATCATCGCTGTCGGTCCCGGCAGGGTCGCGGACGACGGCAAGCGCATCGCCATGGAGGTGAAGCCAGGGGATATCGTCCTCTTCGCCAAGTACGCCGGCACCGAGATCAAACTCGACGATGTGGAGCTAATCATCCTGCGCGAGAGTGACATCTTGGCTAAGAAGACCTAATTCGTAGAGCTAAAGACAAGGAGGAGTGATTTAGATGGCAAAACAGATTATTTTCGGCGAGGAAGCCAGGCGTGCTTTGAAAAAGGGAGTGGACACGCTGGCACAGGCGGTAAGGGTCACTCTCGGGCCGAAGGGACGGCCGGTAGCCCTGGACAAGAAATTCGGGCCCCCCTCAGTCATCAATGATGGCGTGAGCATTGCCAAGGAGATCGAGTTGCCTGACCCCTACGAGAACATGGGGGCGCAACTCGTGAAGGAAGCCGCCGTCAAGACCAATGACAAATGCGGTGACGGGACCACCACCTCCACTGTTCTCGCTCAGGCTATTGTGAGCGAGGGTTTCAAGAATATAGCGGCCGGTGCCAGTCCCACGGCCCTCAGACGTGGTATTGAGAAGGCGGTGACCGCACTGGTGGAAGAGTTAAAGAAAATGGCCATCCCGGTCACCGGCAAGGAACAGGTGGCGCAGGTAGCTACCATTTCCGCTGCCGACGCCGAGATAGGCAACCTTATTGCCGATGTGATGGATAAGGTCGGCAAGGACGGCGTCATCACCGTAGAGGAGTCCAAGGGTATTCAGTACGAAACGGACTTTGTCGAGGGCATGAAGTTCGACCGCGGCTATATCAGCCCCTACTTCATCACCAACCCCGAGAGAATGGTGGCTGAGATCGAGGACCCGTATATTCTCATCACCGACAAGAAACTGTCGGCGGTGGCCGATTTGTTGCCTGCTCTTGAGAAGATACTCCAGGTGAGTAAGAACCTGCTCATCATCGGCGAAGATGTGGAGGGTGAAGCGCTGGCCACCCTGGTGGTCAACCGTCTCAGAGGCACCATCAACTGTCTGGCGGTGAAAGCGCCTGGCTTCGGCGACCGGCGCAAGGCCATGCTGGAGGATATCGCCATCCTCACGGGCGGCAAGGTGATCTCGGAGGAAGTGGGACGCAAGCTCGATTCGGTTACCGTGGCTGACCTGGGCCGCGCCCGCAAGGTGGTGACTGACAAGGACAACTGCACAATCATTGAAGGGAAGGGCTCGGACGACGCCATCAAGGGACGAATCAAGCAGATCAAGGCCCAGATAGAAGAGACCACGTCTGACTTCGACAAGGAGAAGCTCCAGGAGCGGCTGGCCAAGCTGGCCGGCGGCGTTGCCGTGATCAAGGTCGGCGCCGCGACCGAGGTAGAGCTGAAGGAGAAGAAGCACCGCGTTGAGGATGCCCTTTCAGCCACCCGGGCTGCCGTAGAGGAAGGCATACTTGCCGGCGGCGGTGTGTCCCTGCTCCAGGCAGCTGCCAAGCTGGAGAAGACCATGACCGAGGGAGATGAGGCGGTCGGAATAGCCATAGTGAAAAAGGCGGTGGAGGAGCCGGTGCGCTGGATTGCCATCAACGCCGGTCAGGAGGGCTCGGTAGTCGTGGAAGCCGTCAAAAAGGCCAAGAAGGGACACGGCTACGATGCAAATAAGAACGAATACGGCGACATGATACTGAAAGGTATCATCGATCCCCTGAAGGTCACTCGTACGGCGCTGCAGAATGCCTCGAGCATCGCTGTCATGCTGCTGACTACGGAAGCGCTGGTGACGGATATCCCGGAGAAGGATAAGTCGGGTGGCCCGCAAATGCCACCGGACTACGGCGGAATGGGCGGAATGTAAGTAGGAAAGCTTCGTTGGGGACTCGCAGCAGGGTTCTCTGACCCTGGTTGAGAAAGCAAGGAAGGCCGTATCAGGAGGCTACAAGTGGAGTAGCTTGCTGATGCGGCTTTCCTCTTTGATGGGCCCGACGACGGCCAGGCTGAGCTTTTCGCTGACCAGGAGTTCCTGCGCCACCCGTCCGGTGTCGGCAGAGGTCACGGC
>JAUYGE010000153.1 GCA_030690705.1 Dehalococcoidia bacterium
GGTCTCCCCGTATCTGTCATTGCGAGGGGCAAAGCCCTGAAGCAATCCGCCTGTGGTTGATGGGGAGTACGGATTGCTTCGCGGAGTTTATCCTGAGCCTTCGGCGAAGGGCTCTCCCTATTTCAGCCCCAGCTTCGCACCCCACTTGGTGGTCACCTTCTTGACGGTGTCCGGGTTAACGGTGATGGCATCGGGGAACTCATTTATCCAGGCCCACGGCTTGCAGGCGTCTATGATGGCCCGGGTAGCGACATAAGACGCCGCCGGCTTGCGGATGCGCGGGTCCAGCGGGGTGCTGCGCCCGCCGCGAATCAGGTCTATCTGGGTCTCCGGGTCGCACCGGGTGCACATCGCCCAGACGACATCCCTGAGATCGGTATAGTCGATGTCGTCATCGACCACCACCACAAAGCGGCGGATGACGTTGCCCTTCGAGGTGAACTGCAGGGCGTAGAGACCGGCCTCCTTGGCGTGTCCGCCATAAGTCTGCTTGATGCAAACGACGACGAAGAGCCCTCCGCCTATCTCGTGCGTCCACACTCCTTTGACGTTCACCACGCCGGCCTTGTCCAGCTCATTATGTATCATGGCGCTGGCGGTGAGGGCTGAGTAGTAGGAGTATTCCATGTGGCCGCGGCCCGGAGGGGCGCCCAGGATGATGGGGTTGTTCCGGAAATATACTTTCTCCACCTCAACTATCCAGTCCTCCCGCGCCCCGCTGGCATAGTAGCCGGTGAACTCGCCGAAGGGTCCCTCAGTCCTGGTCTTGTCGGGCGGGCACCATCCGGTTAGCACTATCTCGGCGTCCGCCGGGATGGGTAGGCCGGTGACATCGTCCTCGATGATATCGAAGGGCTTCCCCATCATGGCACCCAGGTAGCTGTAGTCCACCCCCTCGGGCACCGCCGCAGAGCCGACGCACAAGACCAGGGGATGATGTCCGATGGACAGCGCGACAGGCGCCGGCAGCCCCCTCTCATGGTACTTGTTGATGTGCATCCAGCCGTGCTTGGCATGGGAGATGTGGAGTCCCGTGGTATTGGCGTCGTGGGCCTGGACCCGGTAGGTGCCCAGGTTGACGGCCCCGGTATCAGGGTCCCTGGTGATAACGACGTGGCCGGTGCCGATGAAGCGGCCGCCATCCTTCTCATGCCACTTGGGCACCGGAAACTCAAACAGATTGATTTTCTTGCCGGTCCTGATGTTCTCCATGACCGGTCCGGCCTTGACCTTCCGGGGAGGGAGCTTGTCAAGGCTTGTTTCCCATTGGCGCAGCTTATCCCGCAGGGAGTTCACCAGTCCCCCCGTACTCTGGTCGGTGGGCAGGCCCAGGGTGAGGGCGACGCGCCTCGGCGACAGGAGGGAGCCCGACAGGACGCGGAAGCCAGGTGGGTAGTCCTTTATCTTGTCGAACATAATGGCCGGAGCTATGTCCCGCTTGCCACTGACGTCGGTGATGGCGCCGATCTCCCACTCCCAGTCGGCCCCTTCGATGGTCGTTATCTCCTCTATCTTCTGCACCTTCTCCAGCCAGTCTCTCAGGTCTTCTGACATGGTTCTCCTTTCACTCTTCGCGTCTTATTTACCAAGCCGTCATTGCGAGCGAAGCGAAGCAATCCGTATCCACTGATCAGGGACGGATTGCTTCGGGGCGCTGCCCCTCGCAATGACACGGGTGGTCACCCGTACTTCATCCTCTCGCCAATGGCTGCTCTAACCTCTCCGCTCCGCTCATCGAAAGAAATACGTACAGACTTCAGCCAGGCGCCATCGTCGCGCTTCGGGAAGTCTTTCCGGTAGTGACCGCCCCGGCTTTCCTTGCGGAGCAACGCCGCCTGCATCATGGTCTTGCCGAGCAGGAGCATGGACTTCACCTCCAGTGCTTCCTTCAGGTCGGCGGCGGTCTGGCAACGCATTTCCCCGGCCTTTTCGGCCAGCGCCTCCAGCTTCTGTAGTCCATCTTCGAGGGCAGGGCCGCTCCTGATAGGGCCTATCTGGCGGAAGAAAAGCTGTTTCAGCTCATTCTGGAGTTGGCCTGGCTTCACGCCACTCTTACTCGCCGTCAGCCGTCTGATTTCGCGCGGCGGCCCTCCTCCCTTCTTCCGTGGAGCCTTCAGCCGTTCAAGGCTGTCGACGACGCTTCTGCCGACGACGGCCCCCATGGCGAAGCAACTGGGCAGCATGCCCCAGCTATTGTCGCCGGCGTAGTGGCCGCTGACGACCTCTCCCGCGGCCCAGAGGCCTTCAACCGATGTCCGCCCTTCCGTATCTGCAACCACGCCGCCGATAAAGGCATGTCCCATGTGAAGGAAGGGCAGGAGGTCCTTCTTCGGGTCAAGCCCGGTCTTCGCGATGGCCTTCTGGTTCATGGCGGGCAGCTTCTCCCAGGCTTCCTGTGGCACATTTCTCAGGTCCAGGAACACCTTCCCCTCCACCGCTTCGGCAGCCACCGCCCGCGGCAACCATTCAAACCTGATGGCCGGGGGAGGCATGCCCTTCTGGAGAGAGAAACCGAAGTGCTTCTCGACGATATCCTCGCCTTTCTCATTCACCAGCCGCGCATTCTTCATACCCAGGATGGGTGGGCTGCAGTGGACATACCTCCCGCCGGGGGTCTTGAGTCCTACCGGGTAGAAATGAACGAACTCCATATTCCGCAGGGTGACGCCGGCCTTCAGGGCCATAGCGTAGCCGTCTCCCAAAATATCCCTGGCGGTGGAAGTGACCTGGTATATGCCTGCTCCGCCTCCGGCGGCCAGAATGGTCGCGCGGGCGAACACGGACAGCCATGTCCCATCGGCCAGGAGGCCGAAGGCTCCGGTCACCCTGCCATCATCCTTCAGCAGCCCGGCGATGGTGCATCCCTCGACAGCCCGCACTCCCATCTCCTCCGCCACCTTCGCCTGCCGCAACAGGATGGTCGTACCGCCGTGGACCCGTGTGCCCTCCCAGGTGCGGTACATGAAGTGGCCGCCGACGCTCGGTTCCCTGGTTATCTTCGCGCCCAGCTTTATCAGGTTGTCGAGCTGACTCGGGACCTCAGCCTCGAGCTTCCTTATCAGCGAGTAGTCTTCGAGGTAGTCGCCGGGCCGGGGGTCGTAGCCGGGGATGTCCAGCTTTCCGCCGCGGCTCTTGCCGGGGAACATTCCTCTGGCCAGGGAGGTGGCCGTCTCCTTGCCCAGATCGGCTTTGGAGATGAGTACCACGTCCGCCCCGGCATTCTTCGCCTCGATAGCGGCGGTCATCCCGGCCGCCCCGGCGCCGATTACCAGGATGTCGCACTGAATCGACTCGGTGGCCACCATCTGCGTCCTCCTCTGCTCAGTAATAAACACCCCGCACCACGAGGCGCGGCTTATTGATGGACTCAAGCGTGGGCGATGGGATTGGAAGCCACGGGCACAAGTCAATATGAAAACAGATTAGGCCGGGCTTGTCAAGGAAAGGGTTGCCTGCTATTATCCCCTCATCATTCGGCTGACAGCAGTGAGCCAAGCCATAGGGAGGGAAGACCAATGCAGTACGACGATCTGTTGCAACTGGTGGCGAAGAGAAGGAGCGTGCGCGCCTTCAAATCCGACCCCGTTCCTGATGAGTACATAGACAAGATTATCGAGGTGGCCCGCTGGGCGCCCTCCGGGGCCAACACCCAGCCCTGGGAGTTCGTGGTCATCAGGGACAAGAAGTTGAAGGACAAGATAGTGGATATCCTCGCCGAAGACGAGGTGACGTCCCACAAGATGGAGATGACCCGGGAGCCAGAACTGAGACATCCCGGCCCGGCCAACAGAAAACCGGGGGCAAGGCCCAACTATGCAAATGCGCCGGTCCTTATCCTGGTCTGCGGCGACCACCGCACCAAGGAAGGCATGACGGTGAACGCCATCTACAATCACGGCCCGGACGGCCTCCAGCACTTCGCCTCGGGGCTCGCCAGCGCCTTTCTGTATATTCAGCTGGCGGCAACCAGCCTCGGTCTGGGCTCCCGGTGGGTCTCAGCGGTGAATAACCCGCTGCCCCAGGTGCAGATCAAGCAACTACTGGGTATTCCGAAGGAGGTCATGGTCTACGACATGACGCCCATCGGCTACCCGGCGCCTCTACCGGCGTCGGAGCAAAGGATGAGGGCGCGCCGCAAGGCGGAGGAGATGACCCACCGCGATGGGTACGAGAAGGCAAAGTACCGCACCGCCGAGCAAATCAGGGAGTTCCTCAAGAAGGTGCATGGCAGGGAGGGGGCCCGGCTCGGCGGCCGGCGGTAGGGCGCGGGGGGTTGACTGCCCATTTTCGGTTGTGTATACTGCCCCCAGTTTAATAGTTAGTTGAGGCGCCCGAGGGTGACCGAGGGCCCAACTGGAATGCAAGGCGGTGAAAGTCCGCCGCGGCCCCGCCGCTGTGAATGGTAGCTAAGCTACCAGAAGCCAGAACGCCAGCCTCAAGATGTTCTCTGTACCTCCGTGGGGGAGGGCTGGAAATTTTTGCCCCCTCACCTGAAGAGGTGAGGGGTTTTTTGTTTTCTGGGGGCACGGGTCTCATGGAAAAAGAAGCGAACCACAAGGGAATCCTGGTCCTCGCTCACGGCTCACGGCGGGCGGAGGCTGGCGACCTGGTCACCAATATGGTGGCAAGGCTCCGGGCGGACCTGGATTCGGACCTGGTGGAGCCGGCCTTCATGGAGCTGGCCATGCCGGATATTCCCACCAGCCTGGCGAAATTGATCGGCAAGGGATGCCAGCAAATAGTAGTGATGTGTTTGTTTCTGGTAAACGGGAATCACCTGGTGAAAGATGTTCCCTCCCTGCTGGAGAAAGCCCTTGCTCAGCGCAACGGCGTAAGCTTTACCTTGACCCCGCCTTTGCTGCAAAGCCCCGGGATGTATCACCTGGTCCTCGAGTGCCTGCAGCGGGAAGTGAAGCCCCCGAAGAAAGCTCCTTTGAAGTCTCCTGCCGGGATCGAGGCGGCCAGCTTCCAAATCATAGATAAGAGGCTGGGTCCGCTCCCGTTTCCACCGGGGGAAAGCGCGGTGGTGAAGCGCGTCGTTCACGCCACTGCGGATTTCAGCTACGCCCTCACACTTCGTTTTCACGGAGACCCGGTAACCGCGGGCATGAGAGCGATAAGGGAACGGCGACCTGTCATTGTGGACGCCAACATGGTCAGGGCCGGAATATCCGCCAACTACCCCGGCGAGGTGCTGTGCCGGATCCAGGATATGAAGGGGCTTTCCGAGGCTAGGGGTGACACCAGGGCCAGCCTGGCCATGGAGCAACTCGCCGACAGGATGGAGGGCGCCATCGTGGCTATCGGAAATGCGCCCACGGCCCTTCTCAAGGTGATCGAGCTGGTGGAGACCGGGCGCGTGAAACCGGCGCTGGTGGTGGGAGTGCCCGTTGGCCTGGTGGGCGCTCTGGAGGCCAAGCGCCGTCTCGACGAGATGGAAGGACAGCCGTGCATCACCAACCTCTCGGAAAGGGGGGGGAGCGCCGTAGCTGCCTCCATAGTGAACGCCATAGTAAAACTGGCCGGCTGCGGGGCGCAAGAACGAGGTGTTCACCCTTCGACAGGCTCAGGGTGAACGGGGTAAGTGGGTTACTGAACGATCTAAGTAAGTCCAAATTTATAGGAGGTGCACGATGAACACTCTGGCAACGAAAAGTCACTCGGGATTCCTGGGGAAGGCTTCGGCCTTCTGGCCGGTCCTTCTGGCCGCCACGGCAGGCCTTTACCTCGTCGCCCTGTACCAGACTGAGGCCGTGGCCGCTATGGTGGGCCAGACAGGCCAGACCATGAACCTGCTGCACGAGGTCTTCCACGACGTGCGGCACGCCGCCGGCTTTATGTGCCATTGATGAGTCCCGACCGATTCTACCCGGTGCTGAAGGCGGCCCTTCTCGCCGGGCTGATCGCCGGGCTGGTCATGGGCCTCTACCATTTCGTGCTCACCGAGCCCGTGATTGACCGAGCTATCGCCCTGGAGGACGAGGCGGCCATGGCGCCCGGCCAGGCCGCCCGCTATGCACCGCTGGTCTCCCGGGGCGTCCAGAAGGCGATGCTGGTAGTGGGCAGCGCCCTCTACGGCCTGGCGGCAGGCGTCGTTTTCGCTGCCGTCTTCGCCCTCCTGGGGCGGCGCATGCCCGGCCGGTGGCCAGATATTAAGGCAGTAGCGCTGGCAGGGGTACTGTGGTGGTCGGTGGGCCTGGTCCCCTTCCTGAAGTACCCGGCTAATCCGCCGGGTGTGGGAGACCCGGAGACTCTCTACTTCCGGGAGAGCATCCAGCTCGGTTTCATCGCTCTTTCCGTTCTGGCGGTGGCGCTAGCATGGCTGAGCTACCGGCTGATGGGCAGGTGGTGGACTTCGGCGTCGAAGGCGCAGCGGCTGGTCCTGGCGGTGGGGCTCTACGGCGTCATGGCCGTCTTGCTCGCTCTTCTCATGCCCCCTAACCCCGACGCCGTCACGGCGCCCGCCGACCTCGTCTGGGACTTCCGCATTCTCTCCCTGTCCGGCCAGGTGTTCTTCTGGGCTGTCCTCGGCGGCGGTTCCGCCCTCTTGCTGAGGCGCTTCACCCGGAGAGGCGAACTGAGGGAGAGCGGCTGAGCGCCGGTGGTCGCCTGGACGATTCAGCGTCGTAACTATGGACGCTCCCGTTCCCCTTCGAC